>DATMML010000001.1 GCA_035570235.1 Vicinamibacteria bacterium
GGGGCCGAAATCCCAGTCGTTGCCCGCCCCGTTGGGCTCGTGCCAGTCCTGGGCCTGCGAGTAGTAGAACCCGAGCCGCATTTGGTGGCGCCGGCAGGCCTCGGCCAACTCCTTGAGCACGTCGCGCTTGAAGGGCGTGGCCTGCACCACGTTGTAGGCGCTGGCCCGGGAGCCATAGAGGGCGAAGCCGTCGTGATGCTTGGCCGTGATGACGATGTATCTCATGCCCGCTTCTTGGGCGAGCTGGACCCAGGCCTCGGGGTCGAACTTCACGGGATTCCACTCTCGGGCCAGCGCCTCGTACTCCCGCACGGGGATCCGGGCGCGATTCATGATCCATTCCCCGATCCCGGGAACAACCTTCCCCTTCCATTCGCCGGCGGGGAGTGCGTAGAGCCCCCAGTGGATGAAGAGCCCGAACTTGGCCTCCCGGAACCAGGCCAACCGCTTCTTCGCCGCGCCGGGGTCGGGCGCTTCGCTGCTCACGCCCTGGGAAGAGAGAAGGAGGATGATACCGAAGAGAAAGCAGGCGGCAGCTCTCAGTCGCATAGGGACTCCCCTAAGACCGGATGCAAAGGCGGCTCGCCTCATCGGGCGTAGGCCGCCGCGATCACGCGGTTCACCTCGAGGCCGATCTCGCCCGTGACCGCAGGGTCTCGGCCGCTGAGCACGGCATCCACGAAGTCCTCGATCAGGGGTTGGTGCAGGTTGGGGTGCGGGGGGTGCCGCTCCTCCCGGGTGTGAGAGGGGGTGACGATGCGCAGCCCACCCTGATTGAGGACCTCCACATGGACGGAGCCTTTGGTGCCGAAGATCTCCAGGCTATCGCGTGCCTCCTGCGCGGCATGGCTGACGGAGAGCACGGCCGCGGCGCCGGAAGGGAAGCCGAGGTAGGCGACGCAGGTGTCCTCGACCTCGCGCTCGGGGAAGCGCACCTTGCCGGGAAACCCTTGCACACGCTCCACCGGCCCCAGCAGGTTCAGCAAGACCTCGATGCGATGGCAGCCGAAGTCCATCAGCGGCCCCCCGCCCGAGTCGGCCTTGCGTAGGAGCCAGGAACGGGGGCCGTCGGGAGCGGGAGCGAAGAGCTCGAAGGCTTGGACGTGGCCGAGCACGGGGCGACCGATCTCGCCCGAACCCAGCAGCTCCCGCAGACGCATCACGACGGGATAGAGGTGGCGATAGTAGGCGACGCCTAGCTTCACGGCGTTGCCTCGGGCGGCGTCCACCATGCGCTGGCAGCCGGCCACGTCGAGGGCCATCGGCTTCTCGCACAGCACGTGCTTTCCGGCCTCGGCGGCGGCCACGGCTTGTTCGGCGTGGAGGCGGACGGGGGTGGCGACGTACACGGCGTCGATATCCGCGTCCCCGAGCAGGTCCCTCCAATCCGGGTACGAGCGGGCCGCCCCATGACGGAGCGCAAAATCGGCGGCCTGCTCGGCCCGCCGGCCCGCGACCGCGTGGAGTGAGCTGGCCGAGCACTCGCGCAGCGCCCGCGCTACGCGCTTCTCGGCGATGTCGCCGCACCCGACCAAGCCCCAGCGGACTGCCCGCGCCGGCATGACCTCACCCCGCGTGGGCCGTATCTTGCCACAGGGCTCCTTCGTTGGAAGGAGCGACGAGCTGCCCTCTTAAGCCGCCTCTTTATGCAACCCGCGCCACCACGGAGGTCACGGTCGGCCCCTTGGGGGAGAGGTCGAAGAGCTTTCGCCGCTCCACGGTCGCAAAGCCCGCGTAGAGGAGCATGTCCTCCAGGGCGCGGGAGGTGAACAGCCAATACGAGTTCGCCTCCCCGAGCTCCTTCTCGCTCCCCCGGAACCCGAAGGACAGGGTGGGCCGTTCGGGTGCAAGAGATTCGAGCTGGACGTCCACCGCGGTCTCGATTATGGCCATTTCTCGGGTCACGGAACGGATCCTCTGCAGGGCGAGAAGCGGACTCTGGAGATGCAGGAGAAGCGAGCCACAGAAAACGACATCGAACATCCCCACAACTTCGGGGCGGAGATCGTAGACGCTGGTGAACCGATACTCCACCCTGGACTTCCGCATAGCCTGCGCTATGTGAAAGCGAGCCGGCCAGTGGGTGGCGTCGAGCACGGCAGTGGGGAGCCGCGAGCGACGAATCGGGAGCCAGTCACAGTCTCCGAAGCGCGCGACGTCGGTCGCGACCACCCGCCGGGCCCCCCGGCGTTCCATCTCGAAGGCAAAGAATCCCTCCGCCGTGCCCACATCGAGGGCCGTTTGCTCGGCCAGGGAGTTCGGGATCCCATAGCGGTCCACGATTGGACGATGATCGTAATGCCCCCGAGAGACGAGGCCGTTACCCAGCTCGATCGTTTGGTACCAACCATCGAGGAGCGGATCGTCGGCACGGCTTGGCAGATCCAGTGCGGCCCGCGGCGGTATGATCACGGCTCCTCCTTCCCGCGGCAGAAAGGGCGTCTGCGGACGTTCGCGCCAGCCAAGCCCCGTCTCCGGGAGCCCCACCCCGCCACATCGTAACCGCAGACCCGTGCCTCCGCCGGCGAGGCCCGCGTCCGCGCTTCCCCGCTGCCCGCTTGACGGCCGCCGACGGCGAGTAAGACAATGTCGCCCCGGGCGAGTCTGATCCATCCGGTCAGCCAGTGCCGTGCCCGCCCTTGATAGGGAGGGCCGGGAGCCTGCTCGATAGGAACCATGCGGGTCGGAATCGACTATAGCTTTCTGAGGCTTGGCCGGCGCGCCCTGAAGCGGGGGGTCTGCCGCTACACGAATCGCCAACTCATTGAGGTCCTGCGTGAGGACCGGAGCAACGAGTACGTCCTCCTCTGCCAAGCGGGCACCGGGGACGCTGCGCTCATCCCGGCCGAGATCCGCTCACGAGCCAACGTTTCGGTCCGGGAGGGGCCGGCCCGGGCCGTAACCCCAGGCCAGGATCCGAACGCCCCCGAGACCCTGCTCCGCCTAGCCGCCGAGCACCAGGACTGGGTGCGGCGGGAGGGGATCGATCTCTACCACGCCACCACGCCCGTGCTTGTGGAACTGCCGGTATTTCCTCGATGGGACGTGTGTCCGATGGTGGCCAGCTTCTACGACGCCATACCGCTGCTCTATCCGGACCAGTATCTTCCCGGCCCCGCCGTCCGGGAGACATACGCACGGGGGCTGGAGTTCCTCCGGAGCGCCACCCGGGTCCTTGCCATCTCGGAGTCCGCGCGGAGAGACGCCTCCCTGCACCTCGGGATCCGGGCGGACAAGATCGACGTGGCTCCTCCCGTCGCCGAGCCATGCTTCCGGCCCCTGGCGGACGACGAGGTCGGGGCCACCTTGCGGGGCCTCCGCCAGCGTGTCCCCCTGCCCTCGCGCTACGCGCTGGCGGTGGTGGCCGTTCATTACTCCAAGAACCTGGACACGCTCTTCCGAGCCTATTCGCTGCTGGATCCCCGCCTGCGCGAGCTTCTGCCCCTGGTCGTCTGCTGCGACCTGGATGGCCCCCAGGACGCAGGCCTCCGGACCCTCGTCGATGCGGCAGGAATTGCGGACGACGTCGTGGCCACGGGCTTCGTGAGCGACGACGAGCTGGCCGCGCTCTACAACGCCGCCACCATGGTGCTTCACCCTTCCCGGCAGGAGGGCTTCGGACTGCCCGTGCTGGAGGCCATGCACTGCGGCAAGCCCGTGATCGCCGCCCGGGCGGGCGCTCTGCCCGAGGTCGGGGGCGAGGCCGTGCTGCTGCTCGGCCCTGACGACGCGGAGGCCTGGGCGCGCGCGATCGAGGAGCTGTACCGCGACCCCGGTCGCCGGCGAGAAATGGGCGACCGTGGCCGCGCCCGCGCGGAAGAATTCTCCCCCCGACGACTCGGCGAGGCGACGCTAGCCACTTATGGGCGAGCGGCCGCTGCCCCCGGTTGGGCGGCCGACTCCCGGAGGCGGGTGGCCGTGTGGACGCCCTTTCCACCGCAGGCGAGCGGGGTTGCGGACTACAGCTTGGAGCTGCTGGACGAGCTGCGGCGTGAGTGTGACCTGGAGGTCTTCGTGGACGACGGAGTGCTGCCCTCCGCGGCTCTCCTCGCCCGCTACGCGGTCCACCATTTCCGCGCCTTCCCTCGCCGTCACGCCTTGGCGCCCTTCGACACGATCGTCTACCAGGTCGGGGCCTCGCCCTTCCACCTCTATATGCAGGACGCCTTGCGCGAGTGGCCAGGCATCGTCGTTCTGCATGACCTCGCATGGAGCTATCTCCGGCTCTGGCATCGCCGGCAGAGCAGTGACGAGGCGGGATTCGAGGGCGAGCTGGGCGCCCTGGAGGGCGAGGAGGCCCTACGCGAGTATCGGGCAATCGTGGGTGGAAGCGGCGCCCACCGGCCACTCGACGTCTTCCTCGACGACCATCTCATGCTGGGGGATGTGGTCGCTCGCAGTCGGGCTCAGGTCGTGCTGCTCGAGAGCGTGGGCCGCGAACTCGAGCGTCGCTATCCAAAGGCACGCCCCTACCTGGTTCCCATGGGAGTGGCCGACCCCTACCGGGGACGGCCGGCCCTGGAGGCCTCCCAGGCCCGCTCGAGTCTCGGGATCGGCTCCGGGACCTTCGTGGTGGGGGCCCTAGGCATCCTCAGCGCGACCAAGAGGCTCGCGGAGTGTGTCCGGGCTTTCCGTGAGGTAGTGGACCACCATGATGACTCCCTGTTGCTTTTCGTGGGGCTCTGGTATGAGGCCTCTTTCCAGAGGGAGCTGGCCGACCTGGTTGGGCAGCTGGGCCTGGGGCCTCGCGTGCGCTTTGCCGGGCACGTGCCCGCCCCTGAGTTCCGGGCCCACCTCCTCTCCTGCGACGTCGTTCTGAGCCTCCGGCACCCTTGCAAGAAGGAGATCTCGGCCAGCCTCATGCGCGCTATTGCGGCCGGCAAGCCCGTAGTGGTGAGCGACGTGCGGGAGTGGTCGCACCTGCCCCGGGAGTTCTGCTGGCGGGTGCCGACGGGCAGCGCGGAGGTCGGAGTCCTGGCCGCCCAGCTGCGCGTGCTGGCGGCCGATCCGGCGCTGCGGGCGTCGATGGGGGCGCGAGCGCGCGCCTACTTTGAGGAGCAGGGCACCGTGCAGGGCATGGCCAGCGGGTACCTGCGGGTCATCGACGCCGTCTGCGCGCCTGCTGCCATGACCGCATGAGCCGACGCCTGGGCTTCAACAAGGCCTGCGAGATCGAGGACTTCGCCGACCCGGAGCTGGCCTCCGTCATCCGTGACGTCTGTCGGCACAAACTCGTCCGTTTCCCCAGCCTCCCGGACGGCGTAGAGCACTCCAAGGACTGGGAGGAGGCCATGGCCATCCGGGCCCTGCGGGAGTTCGGCGCCCTCCGCCCGGATAGCCGGATCCTCGGCGTGGCCGCGGGCAAGGAGGACACTCTCTTCTATCTGACTCGGCACGTGCACCAGGTCTTCGCCACGGACCTCTACATGTGGTCCGGCGACTGGAGCTCGACGTCACCCCTCTCCATGCTCGTGCAGCCGGAGCTGGCGGCGCCTTACGCCTGCGACCCCAACCGCCTCGTTGTCCAGCACATGGACGCCCGCAGCCTGCGCTTCCCGGACGACACCTTCGACGGCATCTTCTCCTCCTGCGCCATCGAGCACTTCGGCGATCTGCAGGACATTGCGAGCGCCGCTTATGAGATGGGGCGGGTGCTGAAGCCGGGGGGCCTGCTCGCCATCTCCACCACCATCAAGCTTGGCGGCCCCCCGGGGGGCATCGGCTGGCCTGGCCAAACCCTGATCTTCCCGCGCGAGCACTTGCAGCGCTACATTGTCGAGGCCAGCGGGCTCGAGGCGGTGGATGAGCTGCACACCGAGGTCTCGGAGGAGACCCTGTCCACCGGGCGGGACCTCGTGCGCGCGGTTCTGGACTACCGCGCCCGACTGGACGAGAAGGGTGAGGCCGGGCGGGAGACAGAGTACGCGCTGTGGGACTTCCCCATGGTCGTGCTGGCCGTGGAAGGGTACGTCTTCACCTCCGTCCATTTGGCCCTGCGCAAGACGGAGCGCCATCCGCTGGTTGCCAATGACTGGGCGCGTCCCTCGGCCGCGACGCAGGAGGCGATCCGGCGCACGAACCGAGACCTGGTCAGCCGAGCCCTACGTGCCTTCGCCCCCGCCCCGGAAGAGAAGGGGGACGGAAAAGCAGCCGCCCCCGTCGCTCCCACGCCCCCCCTAGCGGCACCCCCACCCGCCCCGCCCCCCGGACTCTTCGAACGTCCCTGGGAAGAGCGCAACGGGCAGGCCCAGACCCGCCTCACGGAAGCGCGGCATTTGGAAAGCGAAGCCGCGCGTCTAGGGCAGGAGCATTTGGAGCGTGCCTCCGCGCTGGAACGAACGGTGGCCGAGATCGATGATGCCCTCTCCCTGATCGGCAAGGTGCTTGGGGGGGAGGAGGGGGTGCGGGCATCCGCCCGCGCCCGCGCGCACCCGTCCCCCGCTGCCTCTCGCTCCGCCGTGCCCGAGGGTCGCCGGCAATGGACCACCAACCACGTGCGGCTAGAGGGCGGACCGGAGTTCGAGGTGGTGATCGATCCCGCAAGCAAGGACGCGTTTACGGTTGCCTATGCTGCCGGGGCCGGGCCCCTTTTGAACGAAACGCTGGTGCGGCTGATGCTCGATCTCGTCCGGGCGGGCGATGTGGTGGTGGACTTGGGGGCCCATCTGGGGAGCTTCGCGCTGCCCGCGGCGGCCGTGGGATGCAGGGTCCTGGCCGTGGAGGCCGCGCCGCAGTCCGCCGCCTTGCTGCAGGCGAGCGCCACCCGCAACGGTTTCCGCAACCTAAAGGTGATCCAGGCCGCCGCCGCCGCCGCCCCGGGGAGCCTCGAGTTCTGTCCCCGTGGCCCCCACGGGCACGTAGCCACGCCTCTCATCCCCTTGCCCACCATCGCGGTTCCCGCGGTGACGGTGGATGAGCTTCTTCTGGAGCTGGGCTGGGGGCCGGTGGCCTTCGTCAAGATGGACATCGAGGGTTCCGAGATCGGCGCCCTGCGGGGAATGTCGCGAGTCCTCGGCAGCCAGGACGCACCGTCCATCCTCTACGAGTCCAACGGGCACACCCTCGCCTTCCAGGGCGCTACTCCCGAACACCTTCGCGTGGAGCTCGAGTCGCGGGGATACCAGAGCTGGCTGGTCGAGCCCCGCCGCCTCGTCCGCCTGGTGGGAACGGAGTTCCAGCCCCAGACCCTGGTGGATTGCCTGGCCATCAAGCAGTGGCCGGAGAGGCTGAACGGCCGGCACCGGGAGGGTGGCCTGACCGTCGAGGAGAAGATTGCGCGCATCGTGGCTGACTGCCGCGACCCGAACGAGGACCTCCGCGTCTACATGGCCCGGGCGCTGGCCGAGGCGGGCCCGCTGCGCACATACCCCGCGGTGAGGGAGGCTTTGACCGGGCTGCTCAACGACGGGATGCCCAGCGTCCGGGCGGCCTGCGCCTGGTGGTCTTCGGCGGAGGAGCAGGACGGCTGAGGCGAACGCGGAACCGGGAAGGAGCATGGTTGGTATGGGTGCCACGGGCGCGATGACTTCCTACGGACTCAATTGGGAGGACGTGCGCCTCCGCCGGGCGTTTCCGGAGGAGGCGGTCGGGTTCTACATCGACGTGGGAGCCTACGACCCCGTGCTCGCCTCGCTCACCAAACATTTCTACGATCGCGGATGGCGGGGCATCAACATCGAGCCCAACATCCGGGGGTTCGAACGCCTCTGCGCAGAGCGGGACCGCGACATCAACCTGAACATCGGCCTTTCCAGCCGGGCGGGCACCCTCACATTCTTCGAGCCGTCCACTTCCTCGCACGGGCTGGCCACGTTCTCCGCCCGCGACGCCGCTCGCCACCGGGAGGCCGGCCTCAGCTTCGCGGAGCGGCCGGTGGCCGTCACCACCCTGGCCAGGATCTGCGAGGAACATGTCCGGGACCGGATCGACTTCCTTTCCATCGACGTGGAAGGCCATGAGGCCGAGGTGTTGGAGGGGAACGACTGGAGCCGCTGGCGGCCGCGCGTTCTGGTGATCGAAGCCACCGAGCCCCTGAACGCGATGCCACGCTCGCCCCTAGACGTCGTCCCCAACCATCACCGCTGGGAAGCAAAGGTGCTCGGGGCCGGCTATTCCTTCGCGGCCTTCGACGGGCTCAACCGATACTACGTCCGGGAGGAGGATCGTGGCCTGGCAGAGGCTTTGGCCGCCCCGATCTCCATCCTGGACAACTTCGTGCCCCATCCTTTCCTAGAGCCACAGCTCGAGTGTGAGCGACTGCGCGACCGGGCCGAGGTCGCGGAACGGCAGCTCGCGGCCGCCCGCGCGCTGAACAGCGCCTCCGAGCGGGAGCTCACGGAGATGCGGGCCGAGTTCGACGCCCTGGCTGTGCAGTCGGAGGACCTCGCGTTGCGCGCGGAACGCGCTCGCCGGGTGCTACTCACCTTGCGGCCACAATACGAATCTCTACGCGCGGGAATGGCCGACGCCCAGGTCGCCTGCGCGCGGCTGGCCCGGGAGGCGGAGCAGGCCCGCGAGACGGCGGAGACCGAGTGCGGGCGTCTGGTCCTCCTCCGTGACGTCGGGCCCCTCGGTATTGAGTTCGCGCGGAGGCTGCGGGCCCTGTCGCGCCGCCACGCCGCCGTCGCGGCCATCGCGAAGGCCCCGCTCCGGCTGGCTCTGCGCGTCCTGAGCGGACACCGCGGCCAGGCCTGAGCCTGCCTGGGCCGCAATCACCAACCGCGGGCTATCTCGCTTGAGCTCCGCACCACTTCGCCCACCCGGCTCGTCTCCAAGGTGTCGTGGGGGCTCCCTTGACGCCCTCCGTGGCGTCGCACAGTTTCCGAGACCGTGCGGCGGTTGTCCGGAGGTTCTGGAAAAGCGCGGAGTCAGACGGTAGGATCGTCGGCTACGGAACGAGGAGGGCGCATGAAGATCGTGGAAGCTCGGGTGATCGTGACCTGTCCCGGTCGCAACTTCGTCACCCTGAAGCTGGTGACGGAGGACGGCCTCCACGGCCTCGGCGACGCCACCCTCAACGGTCGCGAGCTCGCGGTCGCTGCCTACCTCACCGAACACGTGATTCCCCTCCTCATCGGCCGCGACGCGCGTCGCATCGAGGACACCTGGCAGTATCTCTACAAAGGGGCTTACTGGCGGCGGGGACCCGTGACCATGGCCGCCATCGGGGCCGTGGACACCGCCCTTTGGGACCTGCTCGGCAAGTCCCTGGGGGTCCCTCTCTACCGCCTGCTGGGGGGGGCCTCGCGGGAGGGGGTGCTCGTCTACGGGCACGCCAGCGGCGAAACCGTAGAGGAGGTGTTGGCGGCGGTTCACGACTATGTCGGCCGCGGCTACAAGGCGGTGCGCGTGCAGTGCGCGGTCCCCGGGATGCCCGCCACCTACGGGGTGGGCCGGGGCAAGCTCTACTACGAGCCGGCGGAGAAGGGCCTCCCCCCCGAGGCGGCCTGGAGCACCGACCGCTACCTGGGGTTCGCGCCCGGGCTCTTCGCGCGCGTGCGTCAGGAATTCGGGCCCGACTTGCCCCTGCTCCACGACGTACACCACCGGCTCACACCCATAGAGGCCGCCCGCCTGGGCAAGGAGCTCGAGCCGCACCACCTGTTCTGGCTGGAGGATCCCGTGGCGGCCGAGCTGCAGGAGGGCTTCCGGTTGATCCGTCAGCACACCACCACCCCTCTGGCGGTGGGTGAGGTCTTCAACACCATCTACGACTGCGAGCGGCTCATCCGGGAGCAGCTGATCGACTTCATCCGCACCACCGTCGTCCACGCCGGGGGCATCACCCACCTCCGCAAGATCGCGTCCCTGGCCGAGCTGTTTCACGTGCGCACCGGCTGCCACGGGGCCACCGATCTCTCCCCCGTCTGCCTGGGGGCGGCCCTCCACTTCGACCTCGCCGTCCACAACTTCGGAATCCAGGAGTACATGCGGCACAGCCCGGAGACGGACAAAGTCTTCCCCCACGCCTACCGCTTCGAGGGGGGGATGCTCCATCCGGGGGAGTCGCCCGGCCTGGGTGTGGACATCGACGAGAAACTGGCCGCTACCTATCCCTACGAGCGAGCCTACCTGCCGGTGGCGCGGCGGCTCGACGGGACCGTCCACAGCTGGTAGAGGGCACCGGGGGCGCTAGGTTGCGCTTCTGCCCCACGGCGCGGCACTTGTTCGAGACCCGCCCTCCCGAAGGCTCAGGATACGTGCGCGCCCTGCGTCTCCACGTAGACCGCATAGAGGGACTGGCTGGCGGTCATGAACAAACGATTGCGTTTAGCGCCCCCAAAGCAGACGTTGGCGCAGATCTCCGGGAGCCGGATCTGGCCGATGCGCTGTCCCTCCGGGGTGAACACGTGGACGCCGTCGTACCCCTCTCCCCCCCAACCGGCGGCCACCCAGAGATTGCCGTCAACGTCCGGGCGCAGACCGTCCGCGTGACCCTGCCGGCCGTCCAGCTCCATGGAGCAGAAACGCCGCCCATCGCGCAGTCGCCTGCCGTCCACGACGTCGTAGACGAAGATGTGGGGGCCCGCGCTATCCACGATGTAGAGCTTCTTGGTGTCGGGCGAGAAACAGAGGCCATTCGGCTTGTGGAGGTCGTCGTTGACCAGCTCCAGCTTCCCCGTGTGGGGATCGACGCGATAAACGGCCTCCTTGATGTAGAGCTCACCCTTGTTCCCCTCGTAGTTCTTCATGCTGCCGTAGCCGGGATCCGTGAACCAGACGCCGCCGTCGGGATGCACCACGATGTCGTTGGGGGCGTTCAGGGGTTTTCCGTTCCATTCCTGGGCCAGCACGGTGACCGCGCCGTTGAGCTCGTAGCGCACCACCCGGCGGTTGGCATGCTCGCACGTGACCTGCCGTCCCTCGAAGTCGAAGGTGTTGCCGTTGGCGTTGCCGGAGGGGCGCCGGAACTCACTCACGTGGCCGTCCTCGTCCAGTCGCCGCAGCTGGACATCGTTGGGAATGTCGCTCCAGAGTAGGTACCGGCCCCCCGCGCACCAGGCCGGCCCCTCCGCCCACGCCATGCCGGTGTGCAAGCGCTGGATGGCGGCGTTGCCGACCATGTATTTTTCAAAGCGCTTGTCGAGGGCGATGATGTCGGGGTCCGGGTAACGCAGGGGCTGGCGCCCGCTCCAGTCCCGATCCGCGCCGCGGGCGAAGGTGGCGAGGGCGCCGGCTGCGGTCGTGGCGGCGGCCAGGAACGTGCGCCGATCGAGGTCACGCCGGGTGATGGGCATCAGGAAACTACTTTCTGGGGCAAGGATCGTCGCCCCGGCAATGTCCAACGGTAGCGGGGGCCAGTATACCCCCGGGTCCGGGGGCGGGATTGGCGGACCCGTCGCCGAAGTGATAGGAAAGGCACCGTGAAGGCGCTGGTGCTCAAGGCCCCCGGAGAACTCGAGGTCCAGGACGTCCCCTCCCCCCAGATCGGTCAGGGCGATCTGCTCGTCCGGGTGATGGCCTGCGGCATCTGCGGGAGCGACGTCCACGGGCTGGACGGCAGCACGGGGCGGCGGATCCCCCCCCTCGTGATGGGGCACGAGGCGGCGGGGGTGGTCGAGAAGGTTGGAGCGGGAGTGGACGCTTTCGCCCCCGGCGACCGGGTTGCCCTCGATTCGACGATCTACAATCCCGAGAGCTTCTTCTCCCGGCGCGGCCTTCCCAACCTATGCGACGAGCGCCGAGTGCTCGGCGTCTCCTGCGCGGACTACCGACAGGATGGGGCCTTCGCGGAGCTGGTGGCGGTGCCCTCGCACATCGCCTACCACCTGCCCCCCGGAATCAGCTTCGAGCAAGCGGCCATGGTCGAGCCCTTGGCTATCGCGGCGCATGCCCGCCGGCTCACGGTGGTGGCGGCGGGGGACACCGTCCTCGTGATGGGCACGGGTCTCATCGGCCTGATGACGGTCCAGGTGATCCGGCAGACCCCGGGGGTGCGCATCGTGGCCGCGGATGTCGAGGACGATCGTCTGGCGTTGGCCCGCGACCTGGGCGCCCACGAGGTCGTCAACTCCCGGGCCCACGACGTGGTGGCGGCGGTCCGAGCCTTGACGGGGGGGCGGGGGGCGGACGTGGCCTTCGAGGCGGCCGGGATCGAGGCCACGGTGCGGGGGGCCATCCTGGCCGTGCGCAAGGGCGGCAGTGTGATCCTCCTCGGCAACCTCGCCCCCGATGTGTCCTTCCCCCTGCAGGCGGTGGTGACCCGGCAGATCCGCGTGCAGGGTTCGTGTGCCTCCAGCGGGGAGTATCCAGAGTGCCTGGAGCTGATCGGGTCGGGAAAAGTGGACGTCGATCGCTTCATCTCCGCGTCCGCGTCCCTCGAGGAGGGGCCGCTGTGGTTCGGTCGGCTCTACCGGAAGGAACGGGGCCTGCTGAAGGTCCTCCTCAAGCCGAACCAGGAATCGGGCCGGGGAGGCCAGGGGTGAACAGAAATCCTTTCGACCTCTCGGGAAGAGTGGCGATCGTTACCGGGGCCAGCCGCGGGCTGGGAAAGAGCATGGCGCGGGCCCTGGCCCAGGCGGGGGCGGACCTGGTGGTCACGGCGCGCAAGAGGGAGGACACGGAGGGGACGGTAAAGGAGCTGTCTGGCCTGGGGGGGAGCGTCCTCGGCCTTCCCCTCGATGTCCGCGAGCAGGCCAGCATAGATCGCCTGGCCGCGGAAGCGCAGGCCGCCTTCGGCCACATCGACATCCTGGTCAACAACGCGGGTGGCAACGTGCGCAAGCCCGCCCTGGAGGTGACCTGGGAGGATTGGAATCAGGTGCTGGACACGAACCTGCGCGGGACCTTCTTCGTGGCCCAAGCGGTGGCGCGGCACATGATCCCGCGGCGCCGGGGGCGCGTCATCAACATCGGGTCCGTGACTTCGGTGTTCGGCTACGCGGGGATCGCCCCATACTGCGCGAGCCGCGGGGGGGTGAAGCAGCTCACCATGAGCCTGGCCGACGAGTGGGGGGCGTTCGGCATCACCGTGAACTGCCTGGCCCCGGGCTGGTTCCGGACCGCGCAGACGGAGGCTCTCTACCAGAACCCGCGCTGGGTCGAGTACATCTGCGACCGCATCCCGCTCCGCCGACCCGGCCTACCGGACGACCTCGAAGGGGCAGTGGTGTTCCTCGCCTCGGACGCCAGCGCGTATGTCACCGGCCAGACCCTGCTCGTGGATGGCGGGATCTCGACGGGCGCGACCCGGGCCACCGCGGAGTGAGAGAGCTCGGGTGCATCCCGGAGGAAGCGACCCCAAGGTGAAGGGCGACTCCCGGCCCCCTCCCAGCCCGCTGGATCGCGCCCGCCGCAAAGCCTATCTCCGGCTACTGCCCTTCTGCTTCGTCTCCTACGTCGTCGCTTATGTAGACCGGTCCAACGTGGCCATCGCCAAGCTGACCATGAGCCGGGATCTGCCCGGCTTCGACAACGCGGTCGTGGGGTTCGGCGCGGGCATCTTCTTCCTCGGCTACTTCCTCCTCGAGATCCCCGGCACTCTGATCGTGGAGAAATGGAGCGCCCGCAAGTGGATCAGCCGCATCATGATCACCTGGGGAATCACGGCCGCCCTCACCGCCGCCGTCAAGACCCCTTCCCAGTTCTACCTCGCGCGCTTCCTGCTCGGGCTGGCGGAGGCGGGCTTCTTTCCGGGGGTCATCGTCTACCTGACCCACTGGTTCCCCAGCCGCGACCGGGCCCGCGCCCTGGCCTACTTCTTCGTGGCCACCCCCATTGCCCAGGCCGTGAGCCCGAAGCTGTCCAACGTGTTCCTGCGGATCGGCACCGACGAAGTGGTGGGCGGAGTTGTCGTGCACCACCCGGCCTGGCTCGGCCTCGTCGGGTGGCAGTGGATCTACGTCGCCTGGGGGATCCCCGCGGTGCTGTTGGGGATCGCGGCTCTGTTCGCCCTCACCGACTGGCCCCAGCAGGCCCGCTGGCTGACCACGGAGGAACGGGAGGCGCTCCTGGCCGAGCTCGCGCGCGAGAAAGCCGCGGGACTGGCCCGGCCCCATATGGGCGTCGGGGAGGCCCTTCGCCATCCGAAGGTGCTCCTGCTGGCCACGGTGTACTTCCTGGCCGTAACGGGCAGCTACGGGATCGAGTTCTTCATGCCCAGCATCCTTCAGCGGTGGTACGCCCTCGACTTCGGCACCCTAACTTGGCTCGTGGTCCTGCCCCCCCTGCTCGCCCTGGGTGGGCAACTCTTCGTGGGCTGGAGCTCCGACCGAACCCGAGAGCGACAGCTCCACGCGGCGGTCCCCTTGGCTTGCTCCGCGCTGGGTCTGCTCCTGATCACCCAGAGCCGGGGCCACCTCGTGTTGAGCGTCCTTTGTTTCATGCTGGCCTTCGCGGGCTTCAAGGCCTACCTACCGGCATTCTGGTCCTTGCCCAGCCTCTTCCTCAGCGAAGCGGCGGCGGCGGGGAGCATCGGGCTCATCAACTCCCTTGGAAACCTCGGCGGCTTCATGGGGCCCTACGTACTGGGCACGCTGGAGTCGCTCACGGGATCCTTCGAGGGGGGGCTGCTCTTCCTGGGCGCGTCCATGAGCCTGGCCACCGTCGCCGTTCTGCGGCTTGGGCTGGGGAAGGGAGACCCTCCTCAGTAGGCGGCGGGAGGGCGACGCCTCCGTTCCTGAGGCTCTGCCCTCGCCGAGCACGCCACCAGCCGACCGCCGGCTTCCGCGCGGCGATCATCCGGGTCAAGAGGTTCAGTACTTCACGTAGACCGTCTTCGTCTCCGTGTAGAACTGCATGGCGGCGGGGCCCTGCTCACGCGGGCCGCAGCTGGAGTCCTTTAGGCCCCCGAAGGGGATCTGGTACTCGATGCCCGCGGAGGGCAGGTTGACCATAATCACGCCCGCCTCCGCGCTCTGGACGTACTCCAGCGCGCGCGAGAGGTCCCGGGTGCAGATGGAGGCGGAGAGGCCGAAGCGCACCTCGTTGGCCACGCGCACCGCGTCCGGGAAGTCCTCGACCTCGAGCACGGTGAGGAGCGGGCCGAACACCTCTTCCTGGGCCAGGCGCGCGGAGGGGGGCACCCCGGTCACGATGGCGGGCCGTATGAAGTGACCCTGGGCCAGAGCGCCCTCGGTGAGCCGCTCCCCGCCGTAGATCACACGCCCGCCCTCCGCGCGCCCCAGCTCCACATAGCGCAGGGTCGTCTCCAACTGCTGGGCGTCGATGGCGGGCCCGAGTTGGGTGGCGGGGTCGCGGGGGTCGCCGATCTTGAGCGACCGCGTCCGCTCCACCAGCCGCTCCAGGAAGGCCCCCGTCACAGGCTTTTCTACGATGGCCCGGCTCGTCGCCGTGCACCGCTGCCCGGCGGAAAAGAAGGCGGCGTTGAGCACGCACTCCACCGCGTTGTCCAGATCCGCGTCGCGGAGGACGATGGTCGGGTTCTTTCCTCCCATTTCGAGCTGGACGCGGGCCAGGCGCTGCGCCGCCACCTGGGCGATGGCGCGGCCGGTCACGTCCGAGCCCGTGAAGGAGATGGCCCGCACCTGGGGGTGGGCGACGAGAGGCTGGCCCGCCCCCGTCCCCGAGCCGCTCACGTAGTTGAGGACGCCCGGGGGCAGCCCGGTGGCTTGGAGGATCTCCGCCAGCCGGAGCGAGGTCAGGGGGGCCTGAGAGGCGGGCTTGAAGACCACCGTGTTGCCGCACACGAGGGCGGGGGCGATCTTCCAGGCGGGTATCGCGATGGGAAAGTTCCAGGGGGCGATGAGCGCGGCGACGCCCACCGGCTGGCGGAGGGTGTACATGAAGATCCGCTCGCGCTCGGAGGGGACCACCTCCCCCCGCAGGCGCGTCCCCTCCCCTCCGAAGTATTCGAGGATGCGCACCGCCCTCGTCACCTCGCCCTTCGCCTCCCCGATGGTCTTGCCTTCCTCCCGGCTCAAGAGGTCGGCGAGCTCATCCAGGCGTTCCTCGAGGCGGTTCGCCGCCTTCAGCAGGTGCCGCCCGCGGAGGGGCGCGGGCCGGGCCGCCCAGTCCGGAAAGGCCCGCGCCGCCGCCCCCACCGCATCCTCGACGTCGCCGGCATCCGAGTCTTGAAGCCAACCCACGACGTCGCGGGTGTCGGCGGGGTTGGTGTCGGGGAAGGTTCGGCCGCTGCGGGCCGGCCGCCACTCGCCGTCGATCAGGTTCAGGAATGTCTCCGTCATCGGCTCCTCCCCCATGTAGGTGGCTCCTGTATGGTGCCGTCGGCCGGGCCCCGGAAGCAATTCCGGCCCATGGGCCCCGTCTACAGGGCATCGTAGGGGAGCCTATAATCGCGTCGACCACCAAAGGGAACATGCTCCGCTTTGATCGCCCCCGCACACCGTCGGAACTGCTGCCGAAGGTCGAGCGGCTGTTCGCGCTCTCCGCGGAGAAGATCCGTTCCCTGGAGAAGACCTGGGATCCCGCAGCGGGGGCACCCGTCTTCACGGTGGACGGGCGCTACCGGGCGCGGGGATGGACGGAGTGGACGCAGGGCTTCCAGTTCGGCTCCGCGCTGCTGCAGTTCGACGCCACTGGGGAGCGGGAATTCCTCGAGCTGGGCCGGGCCCAAACCGTGGAGCGGATGGCGCCCCACCTCACGCACATGGGGGTGCACGACCACGGTTTCAACAACGTGAGCACCTACGGGACTCTCTGGCGCCTGGCAAGGGAAGGACGGCTGGAGGCGGGGGCCTGGGAAGCAAGCTTCTATGAGCTGGCGCTCAAGGTCAGCGGTGCCGTGCAGGCCCGGCGCTGGACTCGCATCCGGGGCGGCGGCTTTATCCATTCCTTCAACGGCGCCCACTCGCTATTTGTGGACACCGTCCGCTCTCTGCGCGCCCTGGGGTTGGCCCATCTCCTCGGCCATCAGCTGCGGGAGGACCAGGATGAGAGCGTGAGCCTGCTGGAGCGGCTCATCCAGCACGCCCGCACCACCGCCGAGTACAGCGTCTATTACGGCCGGGGGCGGGACCGCTTTGACGTGCGGGGCAGGGTGGCCCACGAGAGCCTCTTCAACCCCGCCAACGGGACCTACCGGGGCCCGAGCACGCAGCAGGGCTATTCGCCCTTCACCACCTGGACGCGCGGCTTGGCCTGGGCGATGCTCGGTTTCGCTGAGCAGCTCGAGTTTCTGGCCACGCTGGCCGACGACGACCTCGCTTCCCTGGGGGGGCGCGCCCCTATCGAGGTGTTGATGCTGAACGCGGCGCGCGCCACCAGCGACTTTTACGTGGAAGCCGCAGCCGCCGCGGACGGGGTCCCCTATTGGGACACGGGTGCGCCCGGCCTCCTCGCCGTTCCCGAGTGGAGCACCCGCCCCGCCGACCCCTTCAACGACCACGAGCCCGTGGACAGCTCGGCCGCGGTCATTGCTGCTCAGGGCCTGCTCCGGCTGGGGCGGTACCTCGCCCGCAGAGGCGAGGACGGCACGCGCTACGAGCAGGCAGGCCTGCGGACCCTCGACGCCCTTTTCGACCCGAGCGGTCCCTACCTGAGCACGGACCCGGGGCACCAGGGCCTCTTGCTCCATTCCGTCTACCATTGGCCCAACGCCTGGGACCACGTCCCGCCCCGGGCGCGCACCCCGCGCGGCGAGTCGAGCCAATGGGGCGACTACCATGCTCGGGAGGCTGCTCTCTACCTGCAGCGGCTCGCGGGCAAGGGACCCTACCTCGCCTTTTTCGGACCTCCCTGAGGGGGCCGACCATGGCTGTGAAGAAGAAGGAGCGACCCACACGGAAGAAGAACCGGGCCCCCGATCGGGTCGCCCTCGTCACGGGGGGCACGCGCGGGATTGGTCTGGGCATCGCCCGCGCTCTGGCCAGCGAGGGCTGGAACCTGGCCCTCGGCGGTGTTCGCCCGGAATCTTCGGTGCGGGAAGTCCTCAAGGAGTTGCGCGGCGTCGGTGCCGATGTTCTCTACTGCCCCGCAAATCTGGCCCACGCACGGGAGAGGACGCGGCTGGTGGAGGCGGTTGTCCGCCGCTACGGCGGGCTGAACGCCCTCGTGAACAACGCCGGCCGGGCGCCGCGCGTACGGGCGGACATCCTGGATGCCAGCGAAGAGAGCTTTGAGGAGCTCCTCCGCACGAACCTCCAGGCCCCGTACTTCCTGACCCAGCACGTGGCCCGGCTGATGCTCGAGCGGAAACGCGAGCACCCCACTACCCGCGCGGCGGTCGTGTTTGTGACCTCCGTTTCCGGGGAGATGGCGTCCACAAACCGGGGGGAGTATTGCGTGAGCAAGGCCGGCCTCACCATGGCGGCACGCCTTTTTGCCGCTCGCTTGGCTAAGGACGGCATCGCCGTTTACGAGGTGCGGCCGGGGATCGTGGCCACGGACATGACCGCACCCGCGCGGGAGGCGTACGACCGGCTCATCGCGGAGGGCCTTGTTCCCGAGCGCCGCTGGGGCAGCCCCGAGGACGTGGGCCGCGTGGTGGCCGCGCTTTTGCGCGGAGACCTCCCCTACGCCACCGGCGCTGTCATTCCCGTGGACGGCGGGTTGTCGATTCCCCGGCTGTGAGCGCACGCGGCGCTGGTTCCGTCGATACGTGCAGGCGGGGGATGGGGCAAACTATCAGGCGGCCATGAACGCTGCGCTCCGCGAGCCCGTTGTTAGACCGCGAGGACACAGATGAGATCACTCGCACTGCTCGTCGCCGTTTTCATCATGCTTGTCGGCGTGGCGGGCGTCCTCGCCCCCGAGAGCCTCATGACCTTGGCGCGATACGCGGTTACGCCGGTCGGACTCTATGTAGTCGCTGCGGTTCGAGTCGGCATTGGGCTGGCGCTCCTTCTTGCCGCGCTAATATCTCGTGCTCCCAGGACCCTGCGTGTTTTTGGAGCCGTTGCCCTCGTTGCGGGACTCGCGACACCACTCCTCGGGGCGGAGCGCGCGCAAGCGATTCTAGATTGGCAGTTGAGCCAGGGCTCCGTGCTGATACGCGTGGGCGCCGCGCTTGCGTTGGCGATCGGTGTCTTCTTGGCCTTTGCCGTTGCCGGTAGCCGCCGCGCTGTCTAACATCGCACCGGAGCCTACGGTTGACCCGCAATTGTGTTGGTGAAGCGACCGGCACATCGTCCGTAGCTGAGCGCGTGAGGCCGCTCCAGCAGCGGACGGGGGGGCCAAGTAGGAGTCTGCGGTTGCGCTGGCCCAGGACGCCCCTATGAGCCATTGGGCTCTGGACCTCGGCACGACCAACACCGGCCTCGCGCGATGGGACGAGGCGAGCGGCCAGCCGCAGCTCGTGGAGTTGCCCGGGATCTGCCGGAAGCCTCGGGGCGATGATCGGCTGGAAGCGCCCCTTCTCGTTCCTTCGGTCGTAGAGATCCTGCCCCCGTCCTCGCTCTTCGACCGCCTGGGGACTTGGCCGCCCCTGGAGCGCCACCTGCTCCTCGGGCGCACGGCGCTCATCGGTCGACCGGCGCTCGAGCGGAACCAGGGCATTGCCGATCCCGCATTCGTGCCGGGGTTCAAGGCCGCCTTGTCCTCTGAGCCGCTCCGCCCCCTGGCGCGAGCGGGACACCGGGTCATCACCGCTCACGTAGCCGCGCGCGCTTTCCTGCGGGAGCTGCTGGCGGAGGTGAAGCGGGAAACCGGGCGCCGCATCCGGGACCTCGTGGTCACGATGCCTGTCGACGCCTATGAAGGCTACCGCGCGCACCTCGAGGAAATCCTGCGGGCGGTCGGCGTGCGACGACTGCGCTTCTTGGACGAGCCGCTCGCCGCCGCCCTGGGCTACGGTCTCCGGCTGGCCGCCGAGCGCACCGTGCTGGTGGTCGACATCGGCGGCGGAACCATGAACGTCGCCCTGGTGCGCCTGGAGGCGGCCCGGATGGAGCAGGGAAGGGCCGAGGTCCTGGCCAAGCAGGGCCTAACGTGCGGCGGCAACACGGTCGACAGCTGGATCCTGGAGCTCGTCGGGCGCCGCATGGGCTTTGCGCTGGAAGAGCTGTCCGATGAGGAGGAGATGCGACTGTGGCGCCGGCTGATGCTGGCCGAGGCCTGCCGGGTCAAGGAGGCCGTGTTCGTGGAGCCGTCGGCGGAGTTCCTGCTCACGCCCCCGGGTCTGAGCCGCCGCCTCCGACCCGGTGCGCCCGGGGTCCGGCCCGCTCAGTTCACGCGTGACGACCTCGTCCAGGTCCTTCGGGAAAACGGTTTCTACACGGCCTTGTCCGGCAGCATCGAGCGCGTGCTTGCCGAAGCACCCTCCGGACCCCTCCCCGTCGAGGCCGTACAGGACATCCTTGTCGTGGGCGGATCCACGCTTCTGCCCGGTGTCTTCCCCATCCTGGAGGAGCGCTTCGGACGCCATCGCGTCCGGGCCTGGCAGCCGTTCGAGGCGGTCGCCTTCGGGGCGGCGTCCTTCGCGGCCGACAAGTACAGCCAGCTCGATTTCATCGTGCACGACTATGCCTTTCTCACCCACGACGCGCGCACTCATGAGCCCGTCTACACAGTGGTCGTCCCTCGTGGGACGCCGTTCCCCACCCCCCTCGACCTCTGGAAGGGACAGCTGGTCCCCACGTGCTCCCTGGGTGCGCCGGAGACCCTCTTCAGGCTCGTGGTGTGCGAGATCGGCCGCGCCGATGGAAGCGGTCGGCGCTTCGGGTGGGACGCCGCGGGTGACCTCTACAAGGTCGGCGGCGAGGCGGGCTCCGACGGTAGAGTGGTCGTGCCCCTGAATGAGGCGAGCCCTACTCTCGGCCACCTGGATCCCCCCCATTCTCCTCGCGACCACCGGCCGAGGCTCGAGATTTCCTTTGGCGTCGACGCGGACCGGTGGCTGGTGGCGTCCGTTCTCGACCTCCAGACGCGACGTCTTCTACTGGACGCTCAGCCCGTCGTGCGACTGCTTTAGGGGACCGTGATCAATCTCTTTGTCCTCCTGAAAAACCTTCTCTCCATCCTGTTCCAGCCTACTACAGGGGGCTGGGAGGACCCGTCCAGCTTCCAGTGGTTCGCCGCCGAACTCGAACAAGTGTCCCGCGAGTTGGGGATCGAATTCGCGCCGCGCTCACGCTCGTCCCCATCTGCCTCCGGAACGAGCGGTGATCTCTCTGTTCGTGTCCAGCTGGAGTGGCGGAGCACAGCGGAACTCCTTCCCCACCGGTCCCTGCTGTGCTTCTTCATCGGCGGGCCCCGAATCCCCCAGGGGCTCGCCTTCGCGGCGCAAGGCGGGTCGGGCGACGACGTGCTCACCGGCGACACGGCCTTCGACGATATGGTCGAGGTGCGGGGGGAGCCCAGCATCCTCCTGGCCTTGCTGGACAGGGAGATCCGCCAGAGGGTGGGTGCGTTTGTCCGCGGCCGTGGCCGCCTGGAGGCTGGTCAGTTGTCGTGCTGTGCCCCCACCGACTATTCGCAGGGGGCGATCGTGCGCGCACTGCGCCTGGGTCTGTGGCTGGCGCGCGCGCTATCCGCGCCGGGCGGCGGGGTCTGTGAGCGTCTCGCGCGCAATGCAAAGTTGGATCCCCACCCAGGGGTGCGCCTCTTGAGCCTGTCCCAGTTGCTGGAGCAGTTCCCGGAGACGGCCGAGGCACGCGAGGCCAGCCAGGAGGATCTGAAGGATCCTAGCCCTTGGGTAAGGCTTGCCGCGGCTCGCTTCCTCAAGGAGGACGGCCTGGCTGTCCTTGAGCACCTCGCTCAGGACCGCTCCATCCCCGAGAGCGCTGCCGCGGAAGCTCTGGCGCTGCTCGCGGCCCGCTATCCCGCCGCACGGGCGGGCCCTTTGCTCGTGACAGCGCTGAAGACACACTCGGGCGAGGCGCGGCGACAAGCGGTGGAGGAACTCGGTCGCATCCGTTTTGGGCTGGCCCGGGGCCCCCTGATGGTGCTCCTTGAGCACGCTGATCCGCGGACCAGCGCCGCCGCCGCCGCCGCGCTGGGCGCTTACGGCGACGTCTCCGTCGAGCCAGCACTGTTGAAGGCGATGGAGAGCGACGCCCGAGAGCTCAGGCTGGCAGCGGTCCGAGCGCTGGGAACGGTGGGCAGTGCGGGGTCGGTCGAGCCCCTTCTCGCCTTCTTGGCGAGCCGGCGTCTTGATGTGGAGACCCGCCTAATGATTCGGAATGCAATCGGAGCCATCCAGTCGCGGCTCGCCGGGGCCGCGGCCGGTCAGCTCTCGCTCGCGGCCACGCCGCCCGGGGGTGGATGGCTCAGCGTGGCCCCGCCGGGCCCGGGGCCCGGGCAGCTGTCGCTGGTCTCTTATCGGAAGCAGGGCTGAGCACGGAGGGGGTCCCCTTGAGGGTGATCGGTCTGCGCGATAGGGTTGGAGCCAATACCGACGGAGATCTCTTCCGCGGCAGTGAAGGGCGGTCGACCCGCAGAAATAGAGCGTCCTAGACGCTTTCAATGACAGACCAAAGCAACGTACCAACCCAGACCAAACCAGCCAATCGATGGGCTCGTCCGCTGGCTCTAACGGCAGCGGTGGTCTTCTGCATATCGGCCGTGTTTCCGGTGGGCGCCGGCCTTTCGCAGAATACGGCGCTCTTCCCAAAATGGTGGGGAATTCTCGACGTCGTGGTGGCCTTTGTTCTTGCCGCTCTCACGATCGTGATCGTCGCCCTGGCCGAAGGGAAGGTGGGCAGGCAAGCGCAAGACGCCAGTTACCGCGCCTATCGGGCTCTGTCGCACGGGATCCTGGTCTTGATTGTGGTGTTCTTTCTGTTCGGCGATCGAATCGTCTGGATCAATTGTCTGCCCGGCTTTGCCTGGCGGTCCTGGGTTCTGCTCTATGGCCTACCAGCGTGGTTCACAGCGCTGAGAGGTGGAGCGGCGGAGGAGAGTGACTTGGCGCGCGGTCCCACAACCGGATCGCGCTGACCCGGCGCACTCGGACCACAGCCAAAGACGACCAGCAGGCCCCGGGGTCAACGTCACCCCCGGGGGAGACGGATCGTCACCACCCCTGACGAGCACGAAGGCCGGCGATGTGCGCAGTGTGGTGAATACCGTGCCAGGCGTAGAGCTGAATTGCTTTGTCGATCGTCATGAGGCCCCGTTGGGGATGGGTGAAGGCGCGGTCAAACTGCCGCTCGGAGAGAGACGCCAAGAGAATCGTCCAGCGTTGGTGGAGAGCCGTCAGGAGCCGAACCGAGACTTCCACGGGGGCGTCACGGCCGTCCGCGGTTTCGGCCCAGAGAGTCTCCTCGTACGTCTTGATCGGCGGCAGGTCTTCGGTGAGCGCGAGCTTGAACCGCACGAAGCCGTTCATGTGGGCATCGGCGAGGTGATGGACCACCTGTCGGGGAGTCCAGCCGCCCTCTCGATAGGGGGTCCCTAGCTGCCTATCGTCGAGCCCGCTGAGGGCAGCCGCGAGGCCCGCCGGCATCTCCGCCATCTGCTGAAGCCAGCGCGCGCGTTTGGATGTGGTGACCTCGGGGTCGAGCCCAAAGTCACCCACTGGATACCGGACCTTGTCGGGTTGGTCTACAACCGGATCAAGCATGCTCCTGCCTCCCCTTACTCGCTCCATAAGAACTCTACGCATGAGGGTGCTGGCTGACCATCCGGATCTTGTGGTGGAATTCAGTGCGCCCTGGGGCCGCCTGGATGGCGACCTGGAAGCGCGGGAGCGAAGTCGCTGAAAACGCCAGCTGTCGGAGGCAGCCCTACCGGTGGCGGGGGAGTGCGATGAAGAAGACTCGGTCTCGGAGCGGCAAGCCGAGGAAGACTCCGATGGGCGCAAGTGAGCCGAACCCAAAGTTCGCGGCCGTCGTACGGGAGTTCAGCGGCGAGCGGCGGGTCGTCTACGGTGGAAAAGGGTTCGGCTCCTCCGCGCTCAAGCTCGACGGGAGGATCTTCGCCATGTTGAGCTCCAAGGGCGGTTTCGTGGTCAAGCTTCCGCGAGAGCGCGTCGATGAGCTCGTGGGGCGCGGGCACGGCCAATACTTCGACCCCGGCCGTGGCCGGTTGATGAAGGAGTGGCTAGCGGTGAGCAGCCGATCGATCTCTTGGCTCGAGCTCGCGAGAGAAGCGTATGGGTTCGCCCGCCAGGCCAAGGGCCGGTGACTCCGAGAACCCGCGTCGCGGCGGCGGGGACGCCGGCCCCGCAACTCCGGAATGACGCCGGGGACGGCGGCCACGGGAGCGCCGGCTCTCGGGCCCCAGACTGCTAAGCCGGCAGGGGAGTCAGGTGTTCAAGCTGCGCTTTCCTCCTTCCGAGCTCCCCCGGTGGGCGAAGGGGTACGCGTACGTGCAGGGGGACAAGGCGGTCGACGAGCTGTCACGACGTGCGCGCGCCCGTGGCTATCTCACGCGGACGGAATTCCTCGAGCTGTGTCATTGGAAGACGCCCCGCTCCCAGCCCCGTTGCGCGACCAACACCGCCGCGGAGATCCGAGAAGCGACCGAGATCGCGCTCGCGACCGTGGATGAGCGGGCCAAGATGTACGTCCTGCGCAGCCTCGCCGGGGTCGGGTGGCCGACCGCGTCGGTCATCCTCCACTTCTGCGATCGGCGCCCCTACCCGATCCTCGACTACCGAGCATTGTGGTCGCTCGGCTTCCGCCGTCCCCCTTCCTACACGTTTGATTTCTGGTGGGCCTACACGGAGTTCGCGCGCAGGCTCGCGCGCTCGGCGGGTCTCGACATGAGAACGCTTGATCGGGCGCTCTGGCGCTTCTCCAAGGAGCGCCAAGGATAGGGGCGGCCCGCCCGCGGGGCGTCCGCCCGTGCATTCACGGTTCCTCCAAGCGGAGGCCCTCGCAGCCGCCGAAGAGAAGGGGTCGGGCGGGCTCCGCCTCGAGCACGAGGACCGCGAGGGTGCCCGGGTGAGCGGCGCAGTAGCGTTCGGCCAGACCCGGGCCGCCCACCAGGAAGGCCGTCGAAAGGGCATCCGCATCGGCCGCCGAAGGCGCGGCCGCGGAGGCGCTCAGCACCCCCGACACCGGCCATCCCGTGCGGGGATCGAGCACATGGCCATAGCGTCGCCCCCCGGTCTCGAAATACTGCTCTCCGGCCCCGCTCGTTCCAAGGGCAGCCTCCTGGATACGGAGGCGCGCGATGACTGCGGTCGTGAGCGGGGAGCGGACATTCACGCGAAACCCTGGCCCGCCGCCAAAGGCGAGCACGCTGCTACCCCCGGCGGAGAGGAGGGCGCGGGGCACGCCGCGCGCCCGGAGCCGCTCCACCATGCGATCGAGCGCGTAGCCTTTGCCGATGCCCCCGAAGTTCAGGGACATGCCCGACAGCGGGAAGCGCACCGTCCGCTCCTCCGGATTGAGCTCGACCTTGTCGAGGCCCACCAGAGACAGGGCGGCCGCGATGTCCTCCGCGCCCGGCAACCGCCCCGCCCGGGCCAGGAAACCCCAGGTGCGACTCAACGGGGTCGAGGTGGGGTCGAACGCGCCTTCCACGTCCGCGTGCAGTCCTTGGCACCGCCGGAGCAGGGTGAAGAGGGTCTGGCTGACGGCGACGGGACCGACGGCCCCCTCACGGTTCACCCGCATCACCTCGCTGGACTCGCGGAAGACACTGAGGGCGTCTTCGATGCGGTCTGCCTCGTCGAGGGCTTGGCGAGCGGCGGCTACGTGGGCGGCGTCCTCCTCGGCGAGCATGATCTCGAACCGGCAGGCCATGGCCTGCCGATGCACGCGGACCCAGTGGCCGGCCTCCTCCCCTCCCTGGCGGCGGGGAAGAGTGAAGAGCTCGCGGCGGGTCAGGGGCCCCAGGGGCCGGGAGGTCGTCATCCGTGACTCACTCGAAGGGGACGCCGGTCTGGCGGGAGACCTCGCACAGGTCCTTGACCACCGCGGGCAGGAGGGGGATCCCACCCCGTGCGCGCTCCTCTTCGGCCTCGCGTTCGGGATCGCCGGGAATGAGAGGCCCCTTCGTACCGGGTGCGGGCCGGGTATTCCTCAGGGTGCGGACGAAGTCGTCGATTTGGGCCCGGAACTCCGATCCGTCACGGAAGGCATCCACGCGCATGGCCCCGAAGAAATGGCCGAGGCCCTGGCCGACGCTGCGGAGGGGAGGGTCACCGCGCAGGGTGAAAGAGGGAGTGAAGGGGCCCCAGTTGGCCCCGGAGAGAACCGCGGAGAGGACGTCCACCATCAGGGCCAGACAATAGCCCTTGTGGCCGCCGCGTTCGCGGTCGGACCCCAGGGGGAGAAGGGACCCGCCCGCCAGGATGGCCCCAGGGTCGGTGGTGGCCTGGCCATTGCGGTCCACTGCCCAACCCTCGGGTATGGGAGCCCCCTCCCGCTGGGCCATCTCGATCTTGCCGTAGGCCACCGCGGAGGTGGCCATGTCGATCACGATCGGGGGCTCCTTTTCCGCGGGGAAGGCGATGGCGATGGGGTTGGTGCCCAGCATGCGCTCCGCCCCCCAGAGCGGCGCCACCCCCCGCGAGGAGTTCGTCATGGCCCAGCCGATCATGCCCCTCTCCAGGGCCCGCAGAGGGTAATAGCCGGCGATGCCGAAATGGTTGCTGTTGCGGACGACCGCCCAGCCCGTGCCCGCCCGCTCGGCCTTCTCCATGGCGATCTCGTTGACCTTGGGCCCCACCACCAGGCCAAGACCGTTGTCGCCGTCCACGGTGGCCGTGCTCGCCGTCTCCCGGACCAGCCGCAGGACCGGCCGGGGGTTGATCTTTCCCGCCGCCAGGAGCTCGGCGTAGCTGCGCAGGCGAGCGACACCGTGCGAATCGACGCCGCGGCTATCCGCGCAGGCGAGGACGTCGGCCGCGATCCGAGCCTCCGCCTCCGGCACGCCCAAGCGGGAGAAGACGCGGATGCTGAACTCGCGCAAGCGCGGGGCGGGAAAGAAGCGAACCTCGACCTCGCGGCCGGCCTTGCGCCTCTGGGGGTGGGAGGAGGGGGCCGGTCTCGCTCGGCGGGATCCGCTCATCGACCATCGGGAGGCGGCAGGGCGGTCTGGGCGAATTCCCGCGCCAGGGTCTCGATCTCCGCGGCCGCGAAGGCCCGGGAGAGAACCACGACCCGATAGCCGAAGAGAGCGGACCCTTGCGGAGGCAGGGTGAAATCGAGTGCTTCCTTGCCGTTGCTGAAGGCCTTCTGGCCGAGGGGGTTCGCGGCGAAGAGCCCGTAGCCGCGGGCGTGCCAATAGGTTGGCGCGCCGGGGTTTTTGGGATGATCCAGGATGGCCAGGGTCACATCCTCGTTCCCGATGCGGCCGGACAGGGCCGCCCAGCGTCCCCGCGTCCCCCAGACCGCGTCGCCCTCTTTGCCCTCGCTGCTGTGGTAGAGCCCGGTGACGCCCGTGTTGTCGAGGCGGGCTACAGTGGTGGTCTGGCCCGAAGAGTCGGTGAAGGTGGCGGGCTCCGTCGAGGGCTGCTCGAGCGGACGCGCCACCCGCAGGCCGAGGAAGCCCTCCTTGTTGTCGGAAAAGCGGACCGGGCCGTCCTTCGCGGTGAGGAGGGTAATTCGGTCGATGAGGCGCCCGCCCGGCGTCTTGCGGAAGACGAACGTTGAGTCCTCGTCGAGGATCACCGCCCCTCCGGGCATGACCCACTCCACCTCGACCCGGAGGCGCCCGTCCCGCTCACCACCCTGGGCGGAGACGACCCGCCGGTGCCGGGACCGGCCCATGCCCGCTTGGCGGGCGGCGGGCAGCGCGGTCGAGTTGTTCCAGAAATCGACGCCGTTCACGTCCCCGTAACTCAGCCACAGACCCACGTGATGGGGGTGGTCGGTCCGCTCCCCCGGCCGCGGCTCGAGGGGAAAGCCGCGGGTCACCGCCGTTCCCCGCTCGGTTCGGATCGGAAAAAGGACGGGCTTGGTGAGCGATTCCGGCCACACGTAGGAGGTGAAGGCCTGCCCGTCCACGAGGATGTCGACCCGACGCTCGCCCTCCCGGACCACGACGCTCACCCCCCCCTCCCCGGCCGGGCTCCGCGTGGAGCCGGAAACAAGGGTCAGGGCCGCGATGAGAGCGATGGGAAGACCGAGGGTGCGCCGCTCCGGGGCCATGTCGGTCTCGCTAGATCTTGTCCGGCACCTTGAACCCCGCCCGGTATTCGCGGGTGAGGAGGCGGTTTGCTTCCGCCTCCCCCGGAAAGGTCTCCGTCTTCCCGTCGAACCGGAGGCTTTTTCCGACGCGGTAGGCGATGTTGGCGAGGTGGGGGAGGGCGGAGGAGATATGGCCCTCCTCGATGTCGCAGTTGAGCTTCTTGGGGTCTCCCGCGCGCACGGCGTCGATGAAGTTCCGGTAGTGCGGGGACTCGATGCTGGTTGGCGTCAGGGGGTCGCTGCCGCTCTCCCCGGGGGATGCCGTGCCCTTCGAGCCCGGCCCTTTTTCCTCGCTCCTGCCCAGATAGCTTTGCCAATCCCGGCCGTCGCCGTCGATGGAGAGCCAGCCCTTTGTCCCGTAGAAGAGGTTTCCGATGCGCTGGCCGCCCTCCGCGTTCGTCGCCGTCCCCCGGGTCGCGAACTCGAGCACCCGACCGTCCTCGTACTCGAAGAGCGCAGTCTGGACGTTCGGGGTCTCCTGCGAGGTCTCCCCCGTCTCGTAGAGGCCGCCGGAGGAGGAAATCCGCAAAGGATGAGTGGCGATGCCCAGGCCCCAGCGCGCGATGTCGAACTGGTGGGGGCCTTGGTTGCCGGTGTCGCCGTTGCCGGTGTCCCAGTGCCAGTGCCAGTTGTAGTGGAAGTGGTTCCGGTTGAAGGGACGGGCGGTCGCGGGCCCTAGCCAGAGATCGTAGTCGACCTTGGCCAGGTAGGCGGCGTCCCAGGCGGGCTCGTACTCCTTCGACTCGACGTTCAAGCGGTAGCGCTCTCCTTGAGCGAGGGGGCCGTCCGGGTAGCGGCCGATCAGCGGGCGGGGCTTGAAGCAGAGCCCGCGGGCCAGGTAGACCTTGCCCAGGCCACCCTCGTGGAGGAAGCGGATGGCGTCCCGCACCGCCGGCCGGCTGCGGTTCATGGTTCCGACCTGGACGATCTTGTTGTACTTGCGCGCCGCCTCCACCATCCGGCGGCCCTCGCTGACGTTGTGCGAGCACGGCTTCTCCACGAAAACGTGCTTGCCGGCCTGGATGGCCCAGATCGTGGCCAGGGCGTGCCAATGGTTGGGGGTGGCGATGATCACCGCGTCCACGTCCTTGTCGTCGAAGACCCGGCGCAGGTCCTTCTCGTAGCGGGGGCGGAAAGTGGGAACGTCGGCCAGCCGGGGATCGTTCGCCCGGGAGGCAAAGAGGTTTTCATCCACGTCGCAGAGCGTCTTGATCTCGACCCCGGAAAGGCGGGCGAACCCCCGCTTGAGGGCATTGCCCTGCCCGCGGATCCCGATCGAGGCCACCACCACCCGGTCGTTGGCCCCCAGCACGCGGGCCTGGCTGCGCGCCGTAGTCCCGAGGGCAACGCCCGCCGTTCCCAGCACCGTGGTCTTCAGGAAATCGCGTCGTGCCGTCATACCGCCTCCTTGCGCCGCAGAGCTTGGCAGAGCTGATCGAGGATGGCAAGACGGGGGTGGCGCTCCCGGCGGCCTTGACCGAGCGGCGCCCAGGGACTAGCGTTGCCGCGACTAGGATGGATCGCGCTCGGCCCGACGCCCCTCGCGAGTCCCCCCATGAGTGAGCCTTTCCCCCGCCGTGGATTCCTGGGAGCCCTAGCGGGCGTTGCCCTTTCCGCGGCGCGCGCGCCCGTGGTCCCTGGGGTCCCCCCGCCTACCGAGGCGGGCGACCGTGAATACTGGGTAGGACTGGCCCGACGGCTCGCCGATCCCATTCTCACCAACCTCGCGAACGGTACCCTGAGGGCGCGGATGCCCGTGGAGGAGGCGGCGGGCTCTGGACGAGGCGCGGTGACGCACCTGGAGGCGTTCGGCCGCCTGCTTGCGGGCCTGGCCCCCTGGCTCGAGCTTGCGGACGACAGCAGTGCGGAGGGCGCCCTCCGCGCACAGTACGCGAGCCTGGCCCGGCGCGCCCTGGCCAGCGCCGTTGACCCCTCCTCCCCCGACTTCTTGAACTTCACGCGCGAGCGCCAGCCGCTGGTGGACGCCGCCTTCCTCGCCCAGGGCCTGTTGCGCGCGCCGCGCGCCCTCACCGAGAGCCTCGACTCCGCCGTGCGGGGGAACCTCGTGCGCGCGCTCGAGTCAACGCGCGGCATCCAGCCCGCCTTCAGCAACTGGCTTCTCTTCCCGGCCATGGTGGAGGCGGGCCTGGCCCAGCTGGGGGCATGGTGGGACCCGGTGCGGGTGGACTACGCCCTGCACGAGCACCAGCAGTGGTACAAGGGCGACGGCATCTACGGAGACGGGCCCGACTTCCACTGGGACTACTACAACAGCTTCGTCATCCAGCCCATGCTGCTCGACATCCTCGACGCGCGTGGATCGGCGGCCCCCGCCTGGCAGGCCATGAAAGGCCCGGCCCTGGCCCGGGCCCGACGCCACGCCGTCCAGCTCGAGCGGCTGATCTGCCCTGAGGGGACCTTCCCCGCCATCGGCCGCTCCCTGGCCTACCGGGTGGGGGCGTTCCACCTGCTGGCCCAGGTCGCCCTCCGCCGCGAGCTGCCTCCGACGGTTGCCCCTCCGCAGGTCCGGTCGGCCTTGACCGCGGTGATGCGACGCTCGCTGGATGCGGCCGGCACGTTCGATGACCAGGGATGGCTGCGGATTGGCTTCAGCGGGCATCAGCCCGGTGTTGGCGAGCGGTACATCTCGACGGGAAGCCTCTATCTTTGCGCGGTCGGCCTCCTTCCCCTCGGCCTCCCGCCCGGGGACGTCTTCTGGTCCGCGCCCTCCCAGGCATGGACCTCCAAGCGGGCGTGGTCGGGGCAGGAGTTCCCTATTGACACTGCCCTCTCCGAGTGACCTCGGGCTTCGGCACGAGAAGGCCACCGCGGCCGGCGGTGTGCTGCGGCTCACTCGGGCCTTTACCGCCGGCGAGGCGTGTCAGGACGGGGGCCGGGTCGGCCCCTTTCCCGCTCCTGTGCCCGCGACGAGGGCGGCGATCGCGTCCAGCTCGTCGGCGTGCAGAGCGAGGTCCGCGCTTCCGATCCAGCCGTCCACCTGCTCCGGGGAGCGGGCGCCCACAATGGCGCCGGTGACGCCCGGCCAGGAGAGGGTCCAGGCCACGGCCAACGCAGCCACGGAGACCCCGAGCCGCGCGGCCAGGGGTCGGAGGGCGTCGCGCAAGGCGAGATTCGCATGGAGCCGCGGGGGCTGGAACTCGCTCCCCCGGCGTCGCCAATCATCCGCGGCCATGGCGGCCACGCTCTCCGCGGTGAAGCGGTCGGTGAGGAGGCCCGACTGCATGGGGCTGTAGACGATGACGCCAGTACCGTGGGCGGCGCACCAGGGAATCTCCTCCGCGGCCGCCGCGCGCTGGATGAGCGAGAAGGGGGGCTGCAGAGAGTCCACGCTCCGCAAGGAAGCGCACCGTTCGAGGAGGGGGACGCGGAAGTTGGAGACGCCGATGGCGCGCACCTTGCCTTGCTCGACCAGCTTCACCATGGCCGCCCACGAATCCTCGGTCGCCACCCCGCCCGCATCGGGCCAGTGGCACTGGAAAAGGTCGAGCCGCTCCACGCCGAGCCGGCGCAGGGAGTCCTCGCATTCGCGGGCAATCAAGTCAGGATGAAGGCTGCGCCGGGCCTGCACCATGGGGTGCTGGGGGTCCCACTGCAGGCCACACTTGGTGAAGACGTAGGGCCGCTCGCGGCCGGGCAGCTCGCGGAGGACCTGGCCCACGAGTTCCTCGGAGTGCCCGAGGCCGTACACGGCCGCGGTGTCAATCCAGTTGACGCCGAGGCTCACGGCTCGGCGCATGGCGGCGCGCGAGGCGGCGTCATCCTGGGGCCCCCAACCGAAGGCCCAGCCCCCGCCCCCCGCCGCCCAAGCCCCGAAGCCAACGGCGGTGATTTCGAGATCGCTTTTCCCGAGTCGCCGCTTCTTCAGGGTCAGGTTCCTCCCCGTGGAGCCGGATATTACCTCGGCCTGACCTCGCCCGTTGAGCGAGGGGGCGAGGGGGCCCGGCGGACCGCGGCAACACGCCTGTCGGCAGCCGTTTGACGCAGGCGGGTCGCTGATATAGCTTCCGCGCCGAACATGGGCGGAGCAATGCGCCGCTGGGTGTTCTTGACCGCGATGCCCGCGCTTGCCTTGGGCGCCGCCGGTGCTGCGGGTCCGGAAGGAGGGCCCGAGGCGCCCGTCCGCCTCATCACCCTCGATCCCGGGCACTTTCACGCGGCCCTCATCCAGAAGGACACGTATCCGGAGGTGTCGGATACGGTCCACGTGTACGCCCCCCTCGGCCCGGACCTCATCGCGCACCTCTCGCGGATCTCCCAGTTCAACCAACGCGGGGAGCACCCCACCCGCTGGCGCATGGAAATCCACACCGGCCCGGACTTTCAGGAGAAGATGCTCAAAGAACGCCCGGGTAACGTGGTGGTCCTTTCCGGTCGCAACCAGGGCAAGATCGACCGCATCCTGGCCTGCCTGAACGCGGGGCTCAACGTGCTCGCAGACAAGCCCTGGATCATCGCGGCCGCCAACCTTCCCAAGCTGGAGGCGGCGCTGGACACCGCGGAAGCGAAGGGCCTCGTCGCCTACGACGTGATGACCGAGCGGTACGAGATCACGACCATCCTACAAAAGGAGCTCTTGGCCGATGCCGCGGTGAGCGGAGGCATCGTGAGCGGCACCGAACAGGAGCCGGCAGTCTTCATGGAGAGCGTCCACCAGCTCATGAAGACCGTGGCCGGAGTGCCCAACCTGCGCCCGGCCTGGTTCTTCGACACGGGCGAGCAGGGAGAGGCCCTGGCCGACGTCGGCACCCATCTCGTGGACCTAGTTCCGTGGATGCTATTCCCGCAGCAGCCCCTGGACTATCGTCGGGATATCCGTCTGCTCTCGGCCCGGGGCTGGCCAACCGTCCTCACCCGCGCCGACTTCGAGCGGGTAACGGGGGATAGAGGCTTTCCCCCCATCCTGGCCCCCTGGCTCAAGGGCGATGAGCTTCGATACCGCGCCAACACGCACGTGTCCTACACGCTGCGCGGCGTCCACGTGCAGCTTCGGGTGCGCTGGAACTATGAGCCTCCCGAGGGCTCCGGCGACACTCACTTCGCGGTCGTCCGGGGAAGCCGGGCCCGGCTCGAGGTGCGGCAGGGCCCCGACCAGAAATACCGGACCGAGCTTTACGTCGTCCCCGCGCGCGCGGCGGACAAGGGAGTGGTGCGGACCGCCCTCGAGAGGAGGCTCGCCCAGCTTCAAGCGCGCTTCCCCGGCCTGGGGATCGAGGATCAGGGCCAGGAGATCCGGGTCCTGGTGCCCGACGGCCTGCGAACGAACCACGAGTCCCACTTCGCACAAGTGACGGCCCGTTTCCTGGCCTACCTAAAGGACCCCCGGAGCGTACCCGCCTGGGAGAAGGCCAACATGCTCGCCAAGTACTTCGTCACCACCGGGGGCACGGAGCTGAGCCGCTCCGCAGCTCCTTAAGGGGCTCTCGACACCACGACCCCACGGTAACAGCAGCGCAATCAACGCTTTGCCGCCAAGGTCCACTACGGCTGGAAGCGAGCCGATATGATATATGAAAATCCTTGACGTCCTCCCACCGTTCGCGCTAGGGTTCGCCCCACAAGTTCCGCCGAAAGTGAATGCCGCCGCTAACGGATGACATCGACCCGGCCGCGATACGGCCCGGGCGAGACGCAAGCTGGAAGAAGCTCTCGCGGGGCCCCCGCGTGGGTCGGCGCAGGATCACGCACGTAAACGGTGGAGGACGCGATATGAAGAGAAGCCGATGGGCCTGCAGGTTCCTCGTCCTTGGCTTGCCCCTGGTGGCCGCGGTGCTGTGCCTCGCGCCCCCTCCGCTGGGGGCGCAGGCGGTCACCGGCACCGTCCTGGGCACGGTGCGGGATTCCAGCGGCGGCGCGCTCGCCGGCGCCAGCGTCACCCTGGTCAATGAGGGGACGGGGTTCTCGCGGACCGTCGTTACGGACGCGAGTGGAGAGTACGCAGCCCCGCTCATGCCGACGGGCGACTACACCGTTACCTGCGAGATGAGCGGCTTCAAGAAGGTGACCGTCGCCAACGTCCATGTCGGCGTCGACCAGAAGGTAAAAACCGACGTCAAGCTCGAGCTGGGCCAGATGTCGGAGGCGGTCACGATCCAGGCCGAGACCCCCCTCATCCAGACGAGCAGCTCCGAACTGGGGACTACGGTCGCGAACACACAGATCGAGGCCCTCCCCTTGAACGGGCGCAACTTCGTGAGCCTGACGCGCACCATCCCGGGCGTGCTGCGGCCGCCCCCGGGTGCGAACATCGACGGCGCGGGTTCGCTGGCCTGGCGGGCGGGATCCGGCTTCTCGGCCAATGGCCAACGCGCGCGCGACAACAGCTACCTGCTCGACGGCGTCGACAACAACGAGACCTGGCTCCAAACCGTCGTGGTCTTCCCGAGCATCGAAGCCCTCGACGAGTTCAAGATGCAGACGAGCACTTACTCGGCCGAGTTCGGCAAGTCGCTGGGCGGCGTCGTGAACATCCAGATCAAGTCCGGAGCGAATCAGGTCCACGGCGACGCCTTCGATTTCGAGCGCAACTCCGCCCTGGACGCGAACAACTTCTTCAACAACCGCGCGGGACGGGCCAAACCCGAGTTCAAGCAGCACCAATTCGGCGCGACCCTGGGGGGGCCGATCATCAGCGACCGGGCCTTCTTCTTCGCCGACTACCAGGGCACCCGAATCAACCAGGGCCAGACCTACGTCTCGACCGTCCCCTCAGACCTCATGCGGCAGGGAAACTTCTCGGAGATCAACCGGGTGATCTACGACCCCCTCACGGGCCAGCCGTTCCCGGGGAATATCATTCCCACCAGCAGGTTCGACCCCGCCTCCGCCAACATCATCAACCAGCTCTACCCGCAGGCCAACTCGGCGGGAACGCGCGCCAGCAACGGGCAAACCATCAGCAACTACGTCATCAACCCCGTGCTGGAGCGGCAGGACAACCAATTCGATGTCAAGCTCGACGACAACATCTCCAGCAACAACCACGCCTTCGTCCGCTACAGCTTCGAGAAGACACACCGCTTCCTGCCCGCCACATTGCCCCACGGCGACGCCGGCTTCACCTTCGGAGCCGGCAACGGAAACATCAAGGCCCAGAGTCTTGCCTTCAACGACGCCCATTCGTTCAGCCCGAGCCTCATAAACGAATTCCGTTTCGGTTGGAGCGCGGTGAGCTTCCTCAACACCCCCATCGACTACGGGACCAACCCCGCCTCCGCGGTGGGCATCCCCGGCATCAACCTCAACCAGTCCACGTCCGCCATGACGCAGTTGCTCTTCCGCGGCTCGGGCGGGGCGCGCGACCTCGGCGCCAACAGCAACGTGCCCCTCATCACGAACCAGAACGATTTCCAGATCTTCGACAGCATCACGCGGGTCTCGGGACGACACACCATGAAGGCGGGCGGGAGCATCACCTGGCGCTCACGGGAGATCCTGAACGCGGACACGATCGTCGGCCAGTTCGTCTTCGACAACAACCCGACGTCCAACTGCGGCGGCATCCTGAGCGGGTGCAAGGTGAACTCGGCAACCGGGTTCGACGTGGCCAGCTTCCTGCTCGGATACGCCAGCCAGAAGAATCGGAACCTCTTCGACGCCAAGACCTACACCGAGAAGCGGCCCGAGTACGCCCTCTACACGCAGGACGACTGGCGGGCGACGAGCAAACTTACCCTGAACATGGGATTGCGGTGGGACCTCTTCGTGCCCTGGGTGGAAGCGAACGACCGGCAGTCCAACTTCGACGTGACCACCGGCAAGTTCGTGCTCGCCTCCCCGAACGCCGTGATGGGTGGCGTCAACGTGGGCCGCTACCTCCAGACCTACTCGAACACGGACTTCGGGCCGCGCTTCGGGTTCGCCTACGACCTGACCGGCGACGGCAAGACCGTACTCCGCGGAGGTGTGGGCGTCTTCTGGAACTTCACGCCCGGAGGGACGTCCTCGTCGAAGGCCCAGAATCCGCCGTTCCTTCAGTCCACCGCGCTGCGGAATGGCAGCTTCGGGATCAACCTGAAGGTCTCGGACGGCCTGCCGCTGCCTCCGGGCGTCAACCCGAACCTTCCCCCCGCCGGCTCCACGCGGTCGGTCTTCGATCGCGACTTCCGCGACGCCTATTCGACCAACTTCAACATCAACGTGCAGCGGCAGCTCGGTCGGGACTACGTATTGGAGGTCGCCTACGTGGGCTCGCGCGCCCGGCAGATGCTGGTCAAGACGAACGAGAACCAGGCCCCGCCCGTCCTGGGCGTGACCAACCCCAACATCAACCGGCCCTTCTTCAGCATCGATCCTGCCCTGGGCGACTTGGGGACGGTCAGCAGCATCGGCTTCCTCAACTACAACGGGCTGCTCGTCAAGTTCCAGCGGCGCTTCGCCAACGGCTTCTCGTTCATGAACTCCTACACCTACGGTCTGGCCATCGACCTCGCCTCCGACAACGACGGCGGAGTGGCCCTGACCAACACCTACAACCCGGCCTACAACCGCGGCCCCGCGGACTACGACGTCAAGCACACGTTCGTCTCGAACTGGATCTACGCGCTTCCCTTCGGCAAAGAGAGCAAGTGGGGGGGCTGGCAGGTCAGCGGGATCCTGTATGCGCGGACCGGCCGCGCCCTGACCATCACACAATCGCAGGCCGTACTGTCCACCGGAACCAACGCCAGCCAGCAACAGAACAACCGTCCGAACCGCATCGGCGATGGCCGCGCCGCCAATCCGACCATCGACCAGTGGTTCGACCCGACCGCCTTCCAGATGGTGCCCGAGACCACGGCGACGTATGGCAACGCGGGCCGGAACATCATGCGGGGGCCGGGCTATTTCGACATCGACCTCAACCTGGTCAAGCTCACGAAGTTCGGACGCGTCGAGCACGAGCTCCGAGTCGAGGCCTTCAACATCCTGAACCACCCGGCGTTCGCCGACCCGGGCACCACGTTCGGCACCTCCAGCTTCGGGGTCATCTCCGCCATGCTGGCCAACCCGGCATGCGCCACGTGCGGGACCACGGAGCGGCAGATCCAGTTGTCGATGAAGCTCAGGTTCTAGGCGGCGCTTACCCCACGGCTCCCCGTCCCAGCAACACTCCCGACGAGGGGAGTACTGGGACGGGGGCCCATTGATCAACCCTGACCGACCCCCGGCCCGAAGGAGCCCCGTGACCGGCCCTCAACAGCTCGCCCTCGTGCTGCTGCGCACCCTGGTGGGGTGGCACTTCTTCTACGAGGGCCTGTTCAAGCTCTCCTGGCCGGCCTGGGGCCGCGACGGCGTGCCCCTCGCGCGCTGGAGCTCCGCAGCCTATCTGCACGCGGCCACCGGCCCCCTGGCCGGTCTCTTGCACGGCCTCGCGAGCTCGAGGCTGCTTCCCGCCGTAGACCGCATCCTACCCCTGGCCCTGCTGGCGGTCGGGCTGTCGCTCCTGCTCGGTGTCTTTACGAGGGCGGGCTGCGTGGGGGCGCTGCTCCTGCTGGGGCTCTTCTATGTCTCCGCCATCCCGACCGCGGGCGTGCCCCAGGCGGGGACGGAGGGGGCCTATCTTCTCGTTAACAAGAACCTGGTGGAGGGCGCAGCGGTGTTCGTGCTCATGGCCTTCGGGACCCAGCGCATCGCGGGCCTGGATCTGCTCTGGGAGGGCCGAGCGCGTCCCCGGGGGCAAGCGGAGGGAACGGCTACATGAACTTGACCCCGGAACAACAGGAGCTGGGGCGGCGCAACTTTCTGAGGGCGCTGGCGGGGACGCCCGCCCTCGTCGCGCTGGGAGCGGCCGCCGCCCTCAAGGGGCCCGTACGCGGGGGCCCCGTCCGGCTGGGTTTCGTGGGCTTGGGCGCCCAGGGCCGCACCCTCCTGCAGGCGGCGGATCCCGCCTTCGGCGAGGTGCGGGCGCTCTGCGACATCAACCCCGCGCACCTGGCCCGGGCGGACGAGATTCTGGCCAAGGCGGGCAAGCCGCAGGCTCGCCACTACGAAGACTGGCGGGAGATGCTCCAGAAAGAGGACCTGGAGGCGGTGGTCATGGCCCCCCCTCTCTGGCTTCATGCCGAGATGGCCTCGGGTTGCCTGGAGGCGGGCAAGCACGTTCTCTGCGAGAAGATGATGGCCTGGGACCTGGACGGCTGCCGGCGCATGCAGGAGGCGGCGCGGAAGAGCGGCCGGATCCTCGAGATCGGCTATCAGCGCTTCTACAACCCGGTCTACCAGGCCGCCTACGAAGGCATCATCAAGCCCGGCCTGCTGGGGGATGTCTACGTGGCCCGCCTCGTCTGGCACCGCAACGGCAACTGGCGGCGCCAGGAGGAGCCGCCCGCTCCCGGCTACGATCCCTCCCGCTGGGGCTATCCCACCTTCGAGAAGCTCCTGAACTGGCGGCTTTACTGGCGCTATTCGAAGGGGTTGCTGGCGGAGCTCGGCAGCCACCAGCTGAACACCGCCAACTGGTTCTTCGGGGGGGTGCCGGAGGCGGTGATGGCGACGGGAGGTGTCTACCGGTTCAAGGACGGGCGGGAGGTGGAAGACCACCTCTTCGCCACCTTCGAGTACCCGCAGGGACGCACGGCCGTCTTCTCGACGATCGAGTCGAATGCCTACGACGACTACTACGAGATGTTCATGGGGACCAAGGCCACGCTCATCCTCCGGGCGGAGACCGAGGTCTACCTGTTCGAGGAGGGGGACAAGAGAGCGACCGGACTCGAGGTCACCCCCAAAGGCTCGGGACCCGCCCTCGAGGCCTCGGAGACCCGGGCCCCCGACGCGGCGGGGAAGCGGGGGGTCATGGCCACGGACCGGACCGACCGGCGGCTCTCCTATCGGTTGGAGATTTCCGAGTTCTGTGCGGCCATTCGCGTGGGCCGGCCCTTGCGCTGCGGCCCCGACAAGGCCCTGGGCTCGGCGCGCGCGTGTCTGGCCGCACATGAGGCCATCGAGAAGAAAGCGCGGGTCCTTCTGGCATGACCGCGGGAACGCCTCTGTCTCTACCCGGCACGGTGCGCTACCGCACAAAGCAAGAGCTCGTCTACCAGACCCTCCGCAGCGCCATCATGCGCTGCGACCTCCGCCCCGGCCAGCGCCTGGTCATCGACGAGCTGGCCCGACAGCTCGAGGTCAGCGCGATCCCCGTCCGGGAGGCCCTCCACCTCCTCCAGTCCGAGGGCCTGGTCACGAGCGTCCCCCACGTGGGGGCCACCGTGAGCCTGATCTCCCGGGAATCTATCGACGAGGTCTTCGCCGTCCTCGAAGGCCTTGAGATCGTGGCCACCCGCAGCGCCACCCTTCGCCTCACGAGCGCGGATGCCGCGACCCTGGAGGGGATCACGGTCGCCATGGACGAGGCATTGCAAACGGGTCGCAACGAGGAGTGGGCGGACCTGAACTCCCGCTTCCATCTCGCCATCAGCCGCCTGAGCGCGATGCCGATGCTCCAGGAGATGACGGAGCGGGTGCTGGACCACTGGGACCGAGTGCGCCGGTTCTACTTCAGCGGGGTGCTCGTCCGCCGGATCGAGCAGGCCCAGGAGGAGCACCGCGTCCTGCTTCGGGCCATGAAGGCCAAGGACCTGGTGGCTCTGGAGCGGACGGTGAAGCAGCACAATCAGGGGGCGCTCCTCGCCTACGCAGAGTACTTGCAGGAAGGCGCGCAATGACGAGTCTCCCGCGGGGCCTTCCGGGGCCGACCCCGCACAGGGCCCCCTCCGCCCCCCGCGGCCCGGCTCGGGCACGGAAAGGAGCGGGCTTTGAACTGGCCGCGCGTGGCCTCGCTCAAGACCGCGGACGCCTTTCGCTCGCATCTTGAGCGGAGCGGCATCCTCCTGAAGTTCGACGAGGCGCTGGCGCCCGGCGCCTCCTCGCCCCTGGCCCGCCCCTTCGAGCTCGGGGGCGTACGGGTCGGCAATCGCTTCTGCATACTGCCCATGGAGGGGTGGGACGGAACCCGGGAAGGCGAGCCCAGCGAGTTGACCGGACGCCGCTGGCACAACTTCGGGGTGAGCGGGGCCAAGCTGATCTGGGGCGGGGAGGCGGTGGCCGTGCGCTTCGACGGCCGGGCCAACCCCAACCAGCTCCTGATCACGGAGAGGACGCTGCCCGGCCTCGCCCGGCTCCGGGAAACGCTGGTTCGGGCCCATCTGGAAAAGTTCGGGCCGGGCGCGGAGACCGACCTCCATGTCGGGCTCCAGCTCACCCACTCCGGGCGCTTCGCGCGGCCCTTTGCCACCGACCGCCCGGAACCCCGCACCGCCTATGCGCACCCCTGGCTCGACCGGCGCTTCCCCGGTGAGATCCGCATGCTCGGTGACGACGAGCTCGACCGTCTTACCGGCGACTTCGTGCGGGCCGCGCGCCTGGCCCGCTCCATCGGCTTTGCTTTCGTGGACATCAAGCACTGTCATGGCTACCTCGGCCACGAGCTGCTCTCGGCGCGGGACCGGCCGGGCCCCTACGGGGGCTCCTTTAAGAACCGGACCCGCTTCCTTCGTGAGGTGGTGGCGGGCATCCGGGCGGAGGCCCCGGGGCTGGGGGTGGGGGTGCGGGTCTCGATCTTCGACACCGTCCCCTTTCGAAAGGGCGGCGACGGGTTGGGACATCCGGAGGCGGATCCCGCGGGCTACCGTTGGGCCTTCGGCCTCTTGGAGGACGAGCGGCTCCCGGAGGCCCTCGAGGAGGCTCGCACCTTGCTTCGCCTCCTGGAAACCCTGGGCGTCCGCTGGATCTGCGCGACGGCGGGGAGCCCCTATTACAACCCCCACGTCCAGCGCCCCGCGTTCTTTCCCCCCAGCGACGGCTATGAGCCCCCCGAGGATCCCCTGCGGGGCGTGGCCCGGCAGATCCAGGCCACCGCCCTCCTCAAGGCGGAGTTCCCGGGTCTGGCCGTGGTCGGATCGGCCTACAGCTACCTGCAGGAGTGGCTCCCCCACGTGGCCCAGCACACCATCCGCACGGGGGGGGCCGATTTCGTGGGCCTGGGCCGGCTGGTCCTGTCCTACCCGGAGCTGCCCGCCGACGTGCTGGCGGGGGTGCCGCTTCGGCGCAAGAAGCTCTGCCGGACCTTCAGCGATTGCACCAGCGGCCCCCGCAATGGCCTCGTCTCCGGTTGCTATCCGCTCGATCCCTTCTATGTGGACCACCCGGACGCCGAGCGGCTCCGCCGCGCCAAGGAGGCCCTACGAGTCTGAGCCAGCCCGCGGACGACCAGCGCCGCTTCCGGCTGCTGGCGGTGGCGACCGCGTTTTTGGCCCTTTTCTCGGTCGTGGGCTGCGCCCTTTATGGCCTCCCCTTCTTCTACGATTTCCTGGTCCGCGATCTAGGCTGGACCCGCGCGCAGGTGACGTGGGGCAACGGTCTCAGCAAGCTGCTGGTGGGGCCGCTCTTCGGCTTCCTAGCCGGCGCGATCATCGATGCCGTCGGGCCCCGCCGGGTGATGATGGTGGGGATCTTGATGGCGGGGGGTGCGCTCGTGGGCCTCTCCGGCGTCACGAGCCTGGGAGCCTTCTACGGCTTCTACTTCTTGAACGCCCTGGGCTATGTCTGCGGCGGACCGCTCCCCAACCAGGTACTGCTCTCGCGCTGGTTCGAGGCCGGCCGCGGCAAGGCCATGGGCGTCGCCTACCTGGGGATCGGTCTGGGCGGTGCCCTGGTCCCCCTCGTCGCCCACGCCCTTACCGAGTCCTTGGGTTGGCGGGGGGCGATGGGAACCCTGGGCCTCCTGATGCTCGTGATCGCTCTCCCCGCCGCCTTCTTCGTTCGCGAGCCTTTGGGAGACCCAGCTGCGGGGGGCCCCGCGGTCGTAATCGTCTCCTTGGGGGTCATCCTGCGCCGGCCGGCCTTCTACCTCCTGGCCCTCGGCAGCATGTGCTCGATCGGCGCCGTGGGGGGGACCATGCAGAACCTCAAGCTCTACCTGAGCCTCGACCGCGGGCTCGCCCAGGGTCGAGTGGCCGCCCTGCTCTCCGTCATCCTCGCCGGGAGCATCGCCGGCCGCCTCCTGATGGGCTGGCTGGCCGACGTCTGGGCCAAGAAGCGCGTGATGCTGCTCATCTACGCCATCGTGGCCGCCACCATCCCCCTCCTCGCCTTCGCGGCCTCGCCGCCGGCCCTCCTCGCGGCGGCCCTCCTCTTTGGCATCGGCCTGGGCGGCGACTATATGATCATCCCCCTGATGGCGGCGGAGCTATTCGGAGTGAGGGTCCTGGGGCGGCTCATGGGGGTCATCCTCACCGCGGACGGGGTGGCGGAGGCCGTGGTCCCCGTCCTCGTGGCCGGGATCCGCGACCGCGCGGGCAGCTACGCGAGCGGCTTCCTCCTCCTGGTAGGGCTGGCCGCCCTGGGTGCGCTGGCGGTGGCGCTCCTGCCGCGGCCCGTCGCCGCGTCTGCCCCCAAGGACGGCGCGCCTGCGGCGGGGGAGGAAGCGATGGTCCGCCCGTGAACGGGCCCAAGAAGGCCGTGGCCGACCTGCGGAGCCAACGCTGGTTCGGCCGGGGCGACATGCGCTCCTTCGGCCACCGTTCCCGCGCCAAGCAGGAAGGGTTTGCGGGGGAGGACTTCCTGGGCAAGCCCGTGATCGCGATCCTCAACACGTGGAGCGACGCGAATCCCTGCCATGCCCACTTCCGCATGCGGGCGGAGGAGGTGAAGCGCGGCGTCTGGCAGGCGGGCGGCTTCCCCCTGGAGATGCCGGTGCTCTCCGTGGGAGAGACCTTCATGAAGCCCTCCCCCATGCTCTACCGGAACCTCCTGGCCATGGAGGCGGAGGAGGTGCTCCGCGCGAACCCCGTCGACGGGGTCGTGCTCCTGGGCGGCTGCGACAAGACCGTCCCCGGCCTGCTCATGGGCGCCACCAGCATGAACCTGCCCGCCCTCTTTCTTCCCGCCGGGCCCATGCTGCGCGGGAACTGGCGCGGCGGCGTCCTCGGAAGCGGGACCGACCTCTGGAAGTACTGGACGGAGAAGCGCGCCGGCAACCTCGACGAGTGCGCCTGGCGGGAGATGGAGGAAGGGATCGCCCGCTCCTTCGGGACCTGCATGACCATGGGGACGGCCTCCACCATGGCGGCGGCGGCGGAGGCCCTGGGCATGACCCTGCCCGGCGCTTCTTCGATCCCCGCCGCCGACTCCGGCCACCCCCGGCTGGCCTCCGCCAGCGGACGGAGGATCGTGGAGATGGTGTTCGCGGACCTGAAGCCCCGGGACATCCTCACCCCGCCCGCCTTCGACAACGCCATCAGAGTGGTGATGGCCCTTGGGGGGTCGACCAACGCCATCGTTCACCTGGTCGCGATGGCGGGTCGGGCGGGGGTGGGGCTCGGCCTCGACCGCTTCGACGCCCTCTCGCGGCGCACGCCCTTCCTCGCCAACATCCGGCCCTCGGGCGAGTACTTGATGGAGGACTTCTACTACGCGGGGGGCCTGCGCGGCCTCATGGCCTCGATGGGGGATCTCCTCGACCTCGGGGCCATGACCGCCAACTCCCGCACCTTGGGCGAGAACCTGGAAGGAGCGCAGGTCTTCAACCAGAACGTGATCGCCCCCCGGGAGCAGCCCCTGGGGCCCGAAGGTGGACTCGCCGTCCTCAGGGGTAACCTCGCCCCCGACGGGGCGGTGATCAAGCACACCGCCATGGAGAGGCGCCTCCTCCGGCACGCGGGGAAGGCGGTTGTCTTCCGCGACTACAACGACCTCGTGGCCCGCATCGACGACCCCGGCCTTGCCGTCACCGCGGACTCGGTTCTCGTCCTGCAGAACGCCGGCCCCCTGGGAGGGCCGGGGATGCCAGAGTGGGGGATGCTGCCCCTCCCCAAGAAGCTCTTGGAGCAGGGCGTGCGCGACATGGTCCGGATCTCCGACGCGCGGATGAGCGGAACCAGCTACGGTGCCTGCGTCCTCCACGTGGCCCCGGAGTCCTTCGTGGGAGGCCCCCTGGCCCTGGTCCGGGAGGGAGACGTCATCGAGCTCGACGTTCCCGCCCGGCAGCTCACCCTGAAGGTGCCGGAGGAGGAGCTCGCCCGTCGGCGGGCGGAGTGGAGGCCCCGCGATTTCCCCTACCCCCGAGGCTTCGGCGCCCTGTACGCCCGCCACGTCACCCAAGCGAACCGGGGATGTGACTTCGACTTCCTCGAGGGGACGGCGCCCGTGCCCGAGCCGGAGATCCATTGAAGGAGCTAAGCGCCCCGGACCCCGGCCCGTTCCGGTCGAAGCTCGTGGGGGTGATCGCCTTCCCGGTCACGCCCTTCCGCGAGGACCTCTCGCTCGACCTTGCCGGCCTGCGCCGCAACCTCCGGGCCCTCGTGGAGCACCCCGTGCGCGCGGTGGTGGCGGCGGGGGGCACGGGCGAGCTCTATTCGCTCACTCCCGTCGAGCACTCCCAGGTGGTGGCGGCCATGGTGGAGGAGACCCGCGGGAGGGTGCCCGTCATCGCGGGGGTGGGATTCGGCCACGCCCTCGCGGTGGAGATGGCGGAGGCGTCCGCGCGCGCGGGGGCGGAGGCCATCCTGGCCCTGCCCCCCTACTACCCGAACGCGGACGAGCAGGGGCTCCTCAAGTACTACGAGGCCATCGGCCGAGCCACCCCCCACCCGCTCCTCGTCTACAGCCGCGACTGGGTCAACCCGGGGCCGGAATGGGTGGAGCGGCTGGCCGCCCGCGTTCCCACCCTCGCCGCCTGGAAGGAGGGGCAGGGCGACATCCGGCGCTGCCAGCAGATCATGGCCCGCCTAGGCGACCGGCTCCACTGGATCGGGGGCGCGGGCGACGACTGCGTGCCCGGCTACTACAGCATCGGCATCCGAACCTACACCTCGAGCATCGCCAACGTCGCGCCCCGCCTCTCCCTCCAGCTCCACGAGGCCGCCTCCGGGGGTGACGCCGCGACCCTGAGCCGCCTCATGGAGCTCTACGTGGTGCCCCTCTATGCCCTTCGAAGCCGGCGGCGGGGGTACGAGGTCTCGGTCATGAAGGAGATGATGAACGGGCTGGGCCTGGCGGCGGGTCCGGTGCGCCCCCCCCTTCCCGCCCTGACCCCCGAGGACCAGGCGGAGGTTGCGGCCCTGCTCCGGAAGTGGCAGCCGGTGCTCTAAGGGGGTCGCGATGAAGACGACGGCTGTTGCCGCAGAGGACCTAAAGGGCGTGATGGCGGTGCCCCCCCTCGCCCGCAAGCAAGCCCCCTCGCGCCCGCTCGATTTCCCCGAGAACGACCGGCTTCTGCACCACATGATCGCGGGCGGGATCACCCGGTTCCTGTACGGGGGCAACGCCTTCCTCTACCACCTGAGCCTTGCCGAGTACGAGGAGCTCTTGGACTGGCTGGCCGCCTTTCCCGATGGCTGCTGGGCGATCCCCAGCCTGGGCCCCTCCTACGGGCGGGCCCGGGACCAGGCGGCTCTCCTGGGCCGCCACCGCTTTCCCTGTGCCTTGGCCCTGCCCTGCGGCGATCCCCGCGACGCCCTCGGCCTGGAGGCGGGGCTGCGGGAGGTGGCGGAGGCCGCCGGCCTCCCCCTCATCCTCTACCTTAAAGAGGAGGCCAACTTTGGGAGCGACCTCGAGGCCGGCCTGGACGCCGTGGCCCGCCTGGTGGAGGCAAAGATCTGCGTGGCCATCAAGTACGCGATCGTGCGTCCTTCCCCGGGGCAGGACTCCTATCTCGAGCGGTTGCTCGCGCGCGTGGACAAGCGCCTCGTGATCAGCGGCATCGGTGAGCGTCCGGCCCCGACGCACATGCGGACCTTCGGCCTCCCCGGTTTCACCACCGGCTCCGGTTGCCTCGCGCCCGGCTTGAGCGGCGAGCTCTTCCATGCCTGCGCCCTGGGCGATTTCGCGCGGGCGGAGAAGATCCGGGCCGCCTTCCTGCCCCTGGAGGACCGGCGCGACGCCTGGGGTCCGGCCCGCGTCCTCCACGCCGCCCTGGAGCTGGCGGGGGTGGCGAGGACGGGGCCGATACCGCCCTTCGTGTCCGCGCTCCGCGACGACCAGCGCGGGCCGCTGCTCCCCATCGTTCGGGGGCTGCTCGCGGAAGAGGCCGCGCTGCGCCCAGCGGCGCGCCTCAATGCCACGGAGGAAAGGCGATGATAGGGGCGTCTCTGGCTCCCTCCGGGAGCCTCTAGGGTTCACCATGCCCATCTGCGTCGGCATCCTGGGCGGGGGCGGCATCAGCGAGGCGCACGCTCGCGCCGCCCACGAGATCGAGGGGGTCGAGATCGCCGCCGTGGCGGGGGAGAACCCGGCCAAGGTCCAGGAGCTGGCCGACCGCTACCACGCGGCCGCCTATGAGGGGACCGCGGAGCTGCTCCGACATCGTCCCTTGGACCTGGTCCTCATCGGGAGCCCACCCGGCCGGCACGCCGAGCAGGGGATCGCCGCCGCCCGGCAGGGGCTGCACGTGCTGGTCGAGAAGCCCATCGACGTGACCCTCCACCGGGCGGACGAGCTCATCGCCGCTTGCGAGGACGCGGGCGTCAAGCTCGGGGTCTTCTTCCAGGGTCGTTTCGCGCCGGACCTCGAGCGCCTCAAGCGAGCGGTCGACGACGGCGCCCTGGGGCGACCCTTCCTGGCCTCGGCGCGGGTCAAGTGGTGGAGGCCGCCCGAGTACTACTCTCACTCGCGCTGGCGCGGCCTTCTCGCCCTGGAGGGTGGAGGGGCCCTCTTGAGCCAAGGCATCCACACCCTTGATCTGCTCCTCTGGCTGCTGGGGGACGTGAGCCGGGTGTGGGCGCGGGCGGCCACGGCCCTGCATCGCATCGAGGTGGAGGACACCCTCGTCGCCACCCTGGAATTCGAGGGCGGAGCCCTGGCCACCCTCGAGGCCACCACCGCCGCCTTCCCGGGCTACCCCCGCGCGCTCGAGCTGACGGGGTCGGAAGGGACGGTGGTGATCGAGCAGGACCGGCTGCTCCGGGTCGACCTGCGGAGGCCCTGGCCGGGGCTTCTGAGCAGCGGCGAAAGGAGCAGGGACGAGAGCGCGAGCTCACCCTTGGTGGGAGACGTGCGCGGCCACCGGGCCGCCCTCGAGGACTTTCTCCGCGCGATACGCGAGGGGGGCGAACCCCGGTGCAGCGGGCGCGAGGGGCGGCGGAGCCTGGCCGTGGTGGAGGCGCTCTACCGTGCGGCCCGGGGGGAGGTGGTGAGCCTGCCCTGAGCGGGGTGGCCGCGAGCTTGCTTGACCAACCCCGGGAGGGATGATAGCTAGTCGTCTCAAATAATCCGATGCGACCATCACTTCGAAAGCAGAGGGGGAACGCGCGCCCATGACGCTCCGGGCCCTCGACCTGACGGGCCGCGTGGCGGTGGTGCTGGGGGGGACCTCCGGCATCGGGCTGGCCCTGGCCCGGGGGCTGGCCGAGGCCGGGGCCGACGTGGTCCCGAGCTCGCGCCGGCGCGAGCAAGTGGAAGCGGCGGCGGCGGAGATCGAAGGCCTTGGCCGGCGAACCCTGCGCTTGACCACGGACGTGACCGACCGCGCCTCGCTGGAGGCGGCTCGGGAGCGAATCCTAGCCGGCCTGGGCAAGGTCGACATTCTGGTCAACAGCGCGGGTCGGACCAAGCGCACGCCCACCCTCGACCTTCCGGAGGAGGAGTGGACCGCCATCCTCGACACCAACCTCACCGGCACCCTGCGCGCCTGCCAGGTCTTCGGCCGCCACATGCTGGACCGAGGCTACGGGCGGATCGTCAACATCGCCTCCCTCGCCTCCTTCGCCGCCCTCCTCGAGGTCGCGGCCTATACCGCAAGCAAGGCGGCGGTGGCCGCCCTCACCAAATCGCTGGCCCTGGAGTGGGGGCCGCGGGGCGTGAACGTGAACGCCATCGCGCCCGGCGTCTTCCCCACCCCCCTCAACGCGGGCCTCCTCGAGGGAACCGATCGGGGGCGGGAGTTCCTGCTCCGGACGCCCCTGCGGAGGTTCGGGCGGGTGGAGGAGCTGCAGGGGGCCTGCGTCCTCCTGGCCTCGGAGGCGGCCAGCTTCGTGAACGGCGAGGTCTTGTGCGTGGACGGAGGGCTCCTGGCCAGCGCGGTCAACCAGTGAGGATCAAGGACCTCCGCGTACGCGACGTGCGGTTCCCCACCTCCCGCGAGAAGGACGGGTCGGACGCCCTCAACCTGGGCGATTACTCCGCCACCTACGTCATCCTGGAGACCGACCAGGGGCTGGAAGGAAACGGCCTGACCTTCACCAACGGGCGCGGCAACGAGATCTGCGTGGCTGCGGTGCAGGCCCTGAAGCACCACGTGGTGGGCCGCGAGCTGGAGGCCATCACCGCCGACCCCCGCCGCTTCTACCGAGATCTCGTCGTCGACCCGCAGCTCCGCTGGCTCGGTCCCGAGAAGGGAATCCTGCACATGTCGACGGGGGCGGTGATCAACGCGGTGTGGGATCTCTGGGCCAAGCGCGCCCAAAAGCCGCTCTGGAAGCTGCTCGTCGACCTGACTCCCGAGCAGATCGTGGCCGCCATCGACTTCTCGTACATCACGGACGCCCTAACCCCCGAGCAGGCCCTGGAGATCCTCCAGCGGAAGGCGGCCGGCAAGCCGGCCCGGGAAGCCGAGATGAGGCGCGACGGCTATCCCGCTTACACGACCTCCACGGGCTGGCTCGGCTACCCCGACGAGAAGGTGCGGAGGCTCTGCCGGGAGGCGGTGGGCCAGGGCTGGACGGCCTTCAAGATGAAGGTGGGCCAGAGCCTCGCCGACAACGAGCGCCGGGCGGCCTTGATGCGGGAGGAGATCGGACCCTCCCGCAAGCTCATGATGGACGCCAACCAGTGCTGGGATGTGGGGGAGGCCGTGGGCCAGATGAAGAGGCTCGCCCGCTTCGACCCCTGGTGGATCGAGGAGCCGACCAGCCCCGACGACGTGCTCGGGCACGCGGCCATCGCGAAGGCCATCGCGCCCATCGGCGTAGCCACGGGCGAAATGTGCCAGAACCGGGTCATTTTCAAGCAGCTGCTGCAGGCCAACGCGATCGGCTTCCTGCAGGTCGACTCCTGCCGCATGGGCGGCGTGAACGAGGTGCTGGCCGTGCTGCTCCTGGCCGAGAAGTTCGGGGTTCCGGTGTGCCCGCACGCGGGGGGAGTCGGGCTCTGCGAATACGTGCAACACCTGGCGATCTACGACTACGTGGCGGTGAGCGGCTCCCTCGAGAACCGCCTGTGCGAGTACGTCGACCACCTGCACGAGCACTTCGTCGACCCCTGCACGATCCGGAATGCCCGCTATATGGCGCCGACCCGGCCCGGCTACAGCATCACCATGAGGCCGGAGTCGGTCGACGCCTATGAATTCCCCACCGGGAAGGTCTGGCGGGTGGCTTAGAGGGCGGCGGACGCGAGGTAGAGCATGGAAGGCAACGGGGGCGGAGGCGCGCCCCCCTCGAGCACCGGCGTCGGGGGCGTGCGCTGGGTGATCTGTGCCCTCCTCTTCTTCGCCACCACCATCAACTACGTCGACCGCCAGATCATCGGGATCCTGAAGCCGGAGCTGCAACGGGACCTCGGCTGGGACGAGATCGAGTACTCGAACATCGTCGTGGCCTTTACCGTCGCCTACGCCATCAGCCTCCTCCTGGTGGGGAGGCTGATCGACCGCATCGGGACCCGCCTCGGCTACTCCCTCTCCGTCGTCTGGTGGAGCTTCGCGGCCATGGCCCACGCCCTCGCCAGCTCCGCCTTCGGCTTCGGCCTGGCCCGCTTCGCCCTCGGGCTGGGGGAGGGGGGGAACTTCCCGGCCTCCATCAAGACCGTCGCGGAATGGTTCCCCAAGCGTGAGCGCGCCCTGGCCACCGGCCTCTTCAACTCGGGCACCAACGTGGGCGCCATCGTCACTCCCGTGCTCGTCCCCTGGATCGTCCTGGCCTGGGGCTGGCGGGCGGCATTCATCCTCACCGGCGCCCTGGGCTTCCTCTGGGTCGTGGTCTGGCACACGCTCTACCGCCGGCCGGACGAGAACCCGCGGCTCTCGCCGGCGGAGATGGCTTTTATCCGGAGCGATCCCCCCGACCCTCCGGCGCGGAGCGTCTCCTGGGGGCGGCTCCTCACCTACCGCCAGACGTGGGCCTTCGCCCTGGGCAAGTTCATGACCGACCCCTTCTGGTGGTTCTATCTGTTCTGGGTCCCCGACTTCCTGCAGCGAACCTACGGCCTCGACTTGAGGGCGCGCGGGCTGCCCCTGGCCGCGATCTACGTCCTCTCCTCCGTGGGCAGCGTGGGGGGGGGCTGGCTTCCGGGCGTCTTCCTCGCCCGGGGCGCGAGCTTGAGCACGGCGCGGAAGACGACCCTGTTCCTCTGCGCGCTTTGTGTCACCCCCATCGCCTTCGCCTCCCGGGTGACGACCCTCTGGGGAGCGGTGGCCATCGTGAGCTTAGCCGCGGCCGCCCACCAGGGCTGGTCCGCGAACCTCTTCACCACCGCCTCCGACATGTTCCCCCGGCACGCGGTGGGATCGGTGGTGGGGCTGGGCGGCGCCGCGGGGGCCGTCGGGGGCATGCTGGTGGCCAAAGTCGTGGGCTACGTCCTCCAGTGGACCGGCAGCTACCTGACCGTATTCCTCATGGCCGCCGCCGCCTACCTGCTCGCCCTGCTCGTGATACATCTCCTGGCCCCCGGGCTGTCCGGCCCCGCCCTGGAGGAGGGGTGACGATGGGACGCTTCCTCGACGACGACTTCCTGCTGGAGACAGAGGCGGCGCGGGAGCTCTACCGGGGCGTGAAGGACCTGCCCATCATCGACTTCCACTGCCATCTGCCCGTGGAGCAGATTGCCCGAAACCACCAATTCCGGTCGCTGACGGAGATCTGGCTGGAGGGCGACCACTACAAGTGGCGGGCCATGCGGGCGGACGGGGTGAACGAGCGGCTTTGCAGCGGGGGGGCGTCGGACTGGGAGAAGTTCGAGGCCTGGGCCCGCACCGTGCCCCACACCCTCCGCAACCCCCTCTACCACTGGACGCACATGGAGCTGAAGCGGCCCTTCGGGGTAGAGGAGCTCCTCTCGGAGAAAACGGCGCGCACGATCTTCGACCGCTGCAACGCCTCCCTGCAGAGGCCGGAGTTCACGACCCAGGGCCTCCTGCGGCAGTTCAAGGTGGCGGTCGTGTGCACCACCGACGACCCCGCCGACTCCCTGGAGCACCACCGGGCCCTGGCCCAGCGCGCGGGCCCCGACACCCGCGTCTACCCGACCTGGCGTCCCGACCGGGCCTTGGGGGTGGACGACCCGCCCGCTCTCAACGAATGGGTGAAGCGGCTGGAAGGCGCGGCCGGGGTTTCGATCGCGAGCTACGAGGAGCTCCTGCAGGCCCTCGACAAGCGGCACGCCGCCTTCCACGACGCCGGGTGCCGGGCCTCCGACCACGGCCTCGAGCAGCTCCTGGCCGCGCCCGCGCTGGAGTCCGCGGCCAAGACCGCCTTCGAGAAGGCGCGCCGCGGGCGGGTGCCGGAGGCGGACGAGGTCCTGGGTTACCGCTCCTCCCTCCTGCACCGCTTCGCGGTCATGGATCACGCCCGGGGCTGGGTGCAGCAGTACCACCTGGGGGCGCTGCGGAACAACAACACGCGCCTGAGGCGGCAGGTGGGCGCGGACGCGGGCTTCGACGCCATCGGCGACTTCGAGATGGCGCGTCCCCTCGTGCGCTTCCTGGATCGGCTGGACGAGACCGAGGAGCTGGCAAGAACGATCCTGTACAACCTGAACCCCCGCGACAACGAACTCTTCGCCACCATCATCGGGAGCTTCCAGGACGGCTCGGTGCCCGGCAAGATGCAATATGGCACCGCCTGGTGGTTCCTGGACCAGAAGGACGGGATGGAGGCCCAACTGCGCGCCCTCTCAAACATCGGACTCCTATCCCGCTTCGTGGGGATGGTCACCGATTCGCGGAGCTTCCTCTCCTATTCTCGCCACGAGTACTTCCGGCGCTTGCTCTGCAACATTCTCGGCAACGATATCCGCCTGGGGCTCATACCCGACGATCGGGCCCTCCTCGGACGGCTGGTTGCGGACGTCGCCTTCTTCAACGCCCGCGCCTATTTTGGGCTCGAGCTCGGGGCCTTGGGGAGCGGGGCCAGCCCCCCGGCCGGGGAGCGGCCTTGACCCAGCGGACCCTGGCCTCCCGGGAGCGGCCGGAGGGCAGCACAGCATGCCTACCGTCATAGAGAGACTCGCGCGACTGCGGCTCGTGCCCGTGGTCGTCATCGATCGGGCGGAGGGGGCCTGGCCCCTGGCCCAGGCCCTCAAGGCGGGGGGGCTGCCCTGTGCGGAAGTCACCTTCCGCACCGCCGCCGCGGAGGCGGCCATCCGCGAGATCGCGCGCGACCCGGACATCCTCCTCGGGGCCGGCACCGTCCTGAAGCCCGACCAAGTGGACCGGGCCCTGGACGCGGGGGCGACCTACATCGTCACCCCCGGGTTTGATCCCAAGGTGGTTCAGCGATGCCAGCAGCGGTCGGTGCCCGTCTTCCCGGGAGTGGCCACCGCCACCGAGATCTCCATGGCGTTGGACGCCGGCATCGAGGTCGTGAAGTTCTTTCCCGCCGAGGCCCTGGGGGGGGTGCCGACCCTGAAGGCCATGAGCGCCCCCTTCTCCATGGTGCGCTTCATCCCCACGGGCGGAATCGGTCCCGAGAAGCTCCTCGACTACCTGGCCGTCAAGACGGTGCTGGCGGTGGGGGGGAGCTGGATGGTGGCGGCGAAGCTCCTCGAGGCGGGCAACCTGGCCGAGGTCACCCGTCTGGCCGGGGAAGCCACGGCCCGCGTGCGGGAGAAGTCGTGAGGCCAGGGGAAGGGGCCCCGGTCGGCATGACGCGCCCGCCCCCTGAGCGCGGGGAGGAACCATGAGTCTTCTGACCATCCGGCCCCAGGACCAGTGCCAATTCGACCAAGTCTCGCTGGGCGAGATCATGCTCCGCCTGGACCCCGGCGACATGCGGATCCGGACCACGCGCGGTTTCCGGGTCTGGGAAGGGGGAGGCGAGTACAACGTGGCGCGGGGCCTGCGCAAGTGCTTCGGCCTGCGCACGGCGGTGGTGACCGCCTTCGCCGACAACGACGTGGGTCGCCTCCTCGAGGACTTCATCCTGCAGGGGGGCGTCGACACCTCCTTCGTCAAGTGGATCCCCTACGACGGGCTGGGGAGAAACGTCCGCAATGGCCTGAACTTCACGGAGCGTGGCTTTGGGGTGCGGGGGGCGGTGGGGGTATCGGACCGGGGCCACACCGCCGCCAGCCAGCTTCGCAAGGGCGACATCGATTGGGAGGAGGTCTTCGCCCGCCGTGGCGCGCGCTGGTTCCACACGGGCGGGATCTACGCCGGCCTCTCCGAGACCACCCCCGAGGTCATCGAGGAGGCCATGCGCGCGGCCAAGCAACGCGGAACGATCATCTCCTTCGACCTCAACTACCGGCCCAGCCTGTGGAAGAACTTTGGCGGCCAGAAGCGGGCGCGGGAGATCAACCGAAAGCTGGCCCGCTACGTGGACGTCATGATCGGAAACGAGGAGGACTTCACCGCCTCCCTGGGCTTCGAGGTTCCCGGCACCGACGCCGCCTTGTCCTCGCTGGAGACGGAGAACTTCAAGAAGATGATCGTCGAGGTCACTCGTGAGTTCCCCAACCTCCGGGTCATCGCCACCACCCTGCGCACGGTCAAGTCCGCCTCCATCAACGACTGGGGTGCGGTGGCCTGGGGCGCCGGACAGTTCCACGAGGCCACCCTCCGCCGGGGCCTCGAGATCTACGACCGGGTCGGGGGGGGTGACAGCTTTGCCTCCGGGCTCATCTACGGTCTGATGGAGAAGGGTGATCTGGCCTTGGCGGTGGAGTACGGGGCCGCCCACGGGGCCTTGGCCATGACCACCCCCGGCGACACCTCGATGGCCACGCTCTCTGAGGTCGAGAGCCTGATCAAGGGCGGGGGGGCGCGCGTCCAGCGCTAGGACCGGCCCCGAGATTCGGTCCCCGGCCGTAGGGACCACCCTCGTCGCTCTATCTCGTCCGCGTCAGCAGGCCGAGGATCAGCAGGGCCGTGCCGACGAAGAACAGGCTTCCGAGCAGCCAGCCCACCCATTTCTTCGCCGGGTGATTGACCCAATAGCAAAGCAGCGCCGAGAGGAGAAGGATTTGCGGCACGACTTCCACCCAGCCTCGGAGCTGAGACGCGATCGGCACCGGAGTGTAAATCAGGCCCTCGATCGATCCCGCGGCGGGGCCAAAGGTGGACAGGATCCCGAGCGCGAAAAGCATCCAGGCCATGAGCAGCCAGCCATCTTTCCGGCCGAAGAGGCGATCCCGCAGGGGATAGAAGACCAAGGCGAAGACGAGACCGCGCAGCGGCTGGAAGAGCGGACCCGCCATGACCAAGGGATCGCTCATATGCCGCATGCCAGAGTCGGGGCGGGCCATGGAGGCGGCGTAGTCGAGAAAATAGGCGGCCAGGGCGCCCATGATCAAGTAGGTGACGGTGTGGCAAACCATGGTCTTGGCAGCGAGAGAGAGAAATCGAGGTTGAGGATTGTCCATGGACGCCTCCTCTAGACTCCTGCGGTGGACGAGTGTCAGGCGGGGCTCAGGGAGTCCATGCTTCAACTGCCCAGAGCGACCCAACCAACCAAAAGGCGCGGTTGACTACGCCGCGAAGCTGCGATTCAACGCCGAGCAACCCCGATCCACGGCAGGCTCAGGGAGTCCACTCACCCTCGCCCAAGCCGCCGGCAATGGCCCCAATCACGACAAAGGGCTCTGCCCCCGACACGACGGCGTCCGGCAGGGGGGCGTCCGGCGACTCATGGGACAGGTCCTCCTCGCACGCAAAAAAGCGCAAGAACGGTCGGCGCTGCTGGGTGACGTGGTCGCGGATGGTGCCGCGCAGCATGGGATAGCGGGCCTCCAGGGCGTCGAGGACCGAGCGCTGCGTGGCCGGGACCTTGACCTCGAGGGCCACTTCGCTGCCGACCTGGGCCAGCGTTCGCAGGGGTGCCGGTAGTAAGACTCGGATCATCACCGGCCTAACCAGGGAGGGTCTGGACCTCGACCGAGAGCACACCCGGAAGATCGCGGACGATGGGCGCCCAACTGTCGCCGGCATTGGCCGATGCGTACACCTGCCCGCCGGTGGTGCCAAAGTACACGCCACAGGAATCGAGCGAGTCAACGGCCATGGCGTCGCGCAGCACGTTGACGTAGCAGTCCTTTTGCGGCAGGCCCTTGGTGAGCGCCTCCCACTCGTGGCCGCCCGTGCGGCTGCGGTACACGCGCAGCTTCCCGTCCGGCGGAACGTGCTCCGAATCGCTCTTGATCGGGACCACGTAGATGGTCTCCGGTTCGTGCGCGTGAACGTCGATCACGAACCCGAAGTCGGTGGGCAGGTTCCCGCTGATCTCCTGCCAGGAGTCGCCGGCGTTGTCGCTGCGCATGACGTCCCAGTGCTTCTGCATGAAGAGCGTGTGCGGCCGCGACGGGTGCATGGCGATGCGGTGAACGCAGTGGCCGACATCGGCTTCGGGGTCGGGGATATGCTGGGACCTCAGCCCGCGGTTGATGGGTTGCCACGTCTTGCCGGCGTCATCGGTGCGGAAGACGCCCGCGGCGGAGATGGCGATGAAGATGCGGCCGGGTTCCTTCGGGTCCTGAAGAACGGTGTGCAGGCACATCCCGCCCGCGCCGGGCGCCCAGCGCGGTCCCGAGCCGTGACCCCGCAGACCGGGGAGCTCTTGCCAGGTCTGCCCGGCGTCGGTCGAGCGGAAGATCGCAGCGTCCTCCACCCCGGCGTAGACCGTGTCCGCGTCGGTGAGCGAGGGCTCGAGATGCCAGACGCGCTTGAACTCCCAGGGGCGGAGAGTGCCATCGTAGTGCTGATGAGTGCCGGGGACGCCGTCATAGGTGAACTTGTTGCCCACCGGCTCCCACGTCTTCCCCCCGTCGTTGGAGCGCTGGATCATCTGCCCGAACCAGCTGGTCGACTGCGCCGCATAGAGCCGATTCGGATCGACGGGAGATCCCTTGACGTGGTAGAGCTCCCATCCTATGAAGTGCGGCCCGCTGACATCCCAGTGTTCGCGCTTGCCATCCGACGTGAGGATGAACGCGCCCTTGCGTGTACCGACGAGGACTCGTACGTTGCTCATCCCTTATCCTTCCTAGAACCCGGCACATTCACTAGGAGACAGCGGTGTCGCTCTGCTTGAATCGTGGAAGCAGGGAGTCCTTGTTGTCCGGGGACTCTTTTCGATCTGAGTTCGTCCCCCACTCATTATAAATGCGGTAGGGCCCCCCTTGGGACCTCTTCACGTAGCGGCTCACAGCGCCAGGGCGGTCGCTCATCGACTCGGGAGGGGATTCGTCCACTTGAGGACTGGGAAAGCGAGCGAAGTCCCGGTCTGCCGTGTAGAGTGGTAGGCACGCCGAGGAACGCACACATTTCGGGCAGTTGAAGTGCTCACATATGCTCCAGGACCTGACGCCGACCCGCTTTTCAGCGAAGTCGTGGCACAGGGGCGTTCAAATGGCTGGATTTCGCGGGCACGGCCAAAGAACACCCACGAGAGCCGTAAGCCCTTTCATTATCGGTAAGGAGACTCGGCCCGCCCGCCTCCAGACCCTCGCTTCACGATGCTCGTTCGTTCTCGGCAACTTGACCCCGCAATATACGCTGTCGGGTAACGGGCCCCGCCCCATCCCGGTCGCTGCTCTAAGCCTTTCTGAAAGAGTCGACTACAGCCATTGGAGGGCGCCGAGCGACAGATGGCGGCAGTTCGGAAACGCGGTGATCTCGGCTTCCCTCCGAAGGCCATGTTGCGTCAAGGACCGCCTCTAGGGCGGCCTGGCACGGCGGTTGCTATAGATTCCCTCCCTGGATAAGGAGAATTCATGCCCACTCGCGCTGCTACAGGCGTCTCAACCCGCCCCGACACCGCCGGCGCCATCGCCGAGGCTCTCAAAATGGCCTCGACCGCACTCGGTGGCTCGTCACCGACCCTGGGTGTGATTTTTGCCTCGCCCCGCCATGATCTCGTAACCGCCCTTGCCTCCGCACGACGCGCCGCGCCTGACGCTGCCTTCGTGGGCTGTACCACGGCGGGAGAGATCACCGAGCGCGGCCTGACCCGCGGCGGGTTGGCGGTCTTGCTCCTGGTCTCCGATGAGATGCTCTTCGACCTGCGAACGGCCAAGAGTGTCAAGGCCGATCCATCGCGCGCCGCCGCCGAGTTGTGCCAGGGCTACGCGGAGACATCGCGCCAGGCGGCCGACCGCGGCTGGGCCTCTTCCAGCACCGTGCTTCTCGTCGACGGCCTGAACGGTGCGGGCGAGGGCCTGGTGGACGCGGTGCTCAGCGCGACCCGGCGCTTTCAACAAGTCGTTGGCGGTGCGGCCGGGGATGACGGGGCCTTCCGAGCCACACACGTGGGGGCCGGCCTCGAAGCGACCGCGGACGCCGCCGCCGCACTGCACGTCTTCTCACCGAAACCCTGGGGGGTCGGTGTGGACCACGGGCTGCGACCCACCACCGGCAAGATGGTGGTGACCAAAGCGGAAAAGAACGTCGTGCACCAGATCGATGGCCGGCCCGCATTCGAGATCTACCGCGAGTACGCGGCGAAGCGGGGGGTCACGCTCCTCCCGGAGTCGGCGGGGAGCTTCCTTATCGGCAATGAGCTGGGAATCTACTTCTTCGACCGCCTTCATCGGGCTCGGGCCCCCCTGGCGGTGGGCCCGGACGGCTCCCTCAGCTGCGCTGGCGAGATCCCGCAGGGGGCTTCTATCTGCATCCTGGACGGCGAGCCGGTCGCCATGCTGGCCGCCGCCAGCCGAGCCGCCGAGGAAGCGCGGAAACACCTCGCGGGTGGAGAGGCCGCGGCGGTGTTGCTCTTCGACTGCGTGTGCCGAGGCATGATCCTGGATGGGCAGTTTGGCCGCGAAATCGACGCCGTGCGGGCCGCCTTCCCCGGAGTGCCGGTGGCCGGCTTCCTGACCTATGGCGAGATTGCCCGCTTCAAGGGCCGCATGGATGGCTGGCACAACGCGACAGCGGTGGTGACGGCAATCCCTGCGTAGAGGCCTCGGCAGACCCGCCCTCACCCCTTAGCGCCCGGGGCACTCTCCGCCGGGGTGCCTCGGCCGTCCCGGGCTAGCGGACCGAGGTCGGTGATCCTTGCCCCAGGGGCTCGGGCCTCCCGCCTCACGCTGAACCCGCCTAGCCGCGCCCGGCTTCCCGGGGCGGGGATTCGAGCGTATTCTTCACAGGCATTCGACCGTCAGCTTTGCCTATGCTCCATCCTGGACGGCGCGAGTTCCTCTCGCGGGCGGCGCTGGCCGCCGCGGGCGCCCTCTTCGCGCGCCCCGCGAGGGCCGCCGACTCGCGGATCGAGGTGCTCCTCGGCGAGCCCATCGGAGCGGTCGCGACCGAGGTCTACGGCCACTTCGCAGAACATCTCGGGGGTGTCGTCTACGACGGCATCTGGGTCGGCGAGGGATCGAGGGTGCCGAACGTCGGCGGGATTCGCCAGGTTCTCGTCGATCACATGCGGCGCCTTCCCGCGGCGGTCATTCGTTGGCCGGGTGGCTGCTTCGCCGACAGCTACGACTGGCGCGACGGCGTCGGGCCCCGGGAGAGCCGGCCCCGCCGCACGAACTTCTGGGCAAACGGCATGAAGGCCGGGCCCGAAGGGCCCGAGAAGTACGATCCAAACGCGTTCGGGACGAATGAGTTCGCGCGGTTCTGTCGGCTGTCCGGCATGCAGCCGTATCTCGCGGCCAACCTGCGCAGCCTGCCCGCCCGCGACTTCTACCAATGGGTCGAGTATTGCAACTCTCCGGCCGGGAGCACGACCCTGGCCGAGCTGCGGGCGGCGGGGGGGGAGAAGGAGCCCTTCGGGGTGCGTTTCTGGGGCGTGGGCAACGAATCCTGGGGCTGCGGCGGGAACTTTACGCCCGAGGAGTACGCGACCGAGTTCCGGCGCTTCACGTCCTGGCTCCCCCGCTACGGGATCGACTTGGCCCTCATCGGCTCGGGGCCGAACGGCGGGGACGTCTCCTGGACGAGGAGGTTCCTGGGCGCGCTTGTAGAGAAGGGCGAGGGCCAGCTCGGCGCCCTCTGGGGCTGGGCGCTCCACCACTACTCGTGGAACGTCAGCGGGGGGCGGACGAGCGACTGGAACGAGGGCAAGGGCGACGCGCTCCGCTTCGGAGTGGACGAGTGGTACGAGTTGCTCAAGGAAGCTGACAAGATGGACGGCCTCATCTCGGAGCACTGGGCGGCGATGGGGGAAACCGACCGCCGCCGCCGCGTCAAGCTCGTGGTTGACGAGTGGGGGGCATGGCACCGGCCGGGGACGGAGGCCTATCCAACCCATCTGCTCGGCCAGATGTCGACCCTGCGTGACGCCCTCCTGGCCGCGCTCACCCTCGACACGTTCCATCGGCACGCGGACAAGGTCGCCATGGCGAATGTGGCCCAGCTCGTGAATTGCTTGCACTCGCTGTTCCTGGCCCACGAGGATCGCTTCGTAGCCACGCCGAACTTCCACGTGTTCGAGATGTACGCGCCCCACGCCGGCGGCACCTCCCTCCGCGCCCTGTTCTCCGCCCCCTCGGTGACCTACGAGCGCGTGGGGGCGAAGGGCAGCCTCTGGGGACTGGCGGGATCGGCGACGGTCAAGGGCCAGACGCTCACGCTCACCGTCGTCAATCCCCACGTGAGCGAGGCCCGCGAGGCCGAGATCACGGTGCGAGGAGGCTCGGTAGCGTCGGTACGGGCCACCACCCTCGCCGCCGACGACATCCACGCCCACAACAGTTTCGATCGACCCCGGGCCGTGGAGCCGAAGGAGAGCCCGGCCGCGCGCCCCCGCGAGGGGGTCGTCGTGCACCGCTTTGCCCCGGCCTCGGTCACCCGCCTGACCATGGATCTCCGGTAGGGGATGCTCACCTCTCCGCCACCACGCGGGGCGGAGACAGGAGCCCGGAGGGCAGTGGCTGCAGCCCCTCCAGGTCCTGCAGCCGCGCGCGCAGCCCGTAGCGCTCAGCGAGGGCTTTCATGTCCGGCAGCCGGCCGCCTTCGGCCAGCCGATTTATGGCGGTGTTGTAGACGTCGATCCTGATCTCGTTCGCCCCGCTCTGCAGGAGGTCCGTGATATCGATCCGGTAGGGCGGGGCCCAGACCGAGCCTGCGCGGCGGCCGTTGACGAAGACCGCTGCCGCCTCGCGTATCGGCGGCTCGAGGAGCGCGGCGAGGGAGTTCCCGCGCAGCGTGCCACCGGGAGCCGCCTCCCGCTCGACGGGCTTGGCAGCGCCGAAATCCAGCGACACCCGCGTTCCCGGGGTTCGAAAGGGGGCCGGAAGCGAGACCATGCGCCGGTACGTCGCCGTGCCCGAGAAATAGCGGGTGGCCGTGTCCTCGGCCCACGAGTGGGGCAGATCCACTCCGATGGCGTCGTTCTTCCCGCCGAAGCTCACGGTCCATCCCAAGTGCAGCTCAAGGGACGCAATGACGGAGCGCGCCGCGGCAAAGGAAAAGGAAGAGGAGCCGGCCTCCGTTCGGAACACGACCACGCGCGAGCCGTAGGGCTCGAAGCGAAGCGCGATCTCGCCCTCCTGGGAGGCCAGACGTTCGCTCGCGCCCGTCATGGGGTCCCACGACTCCGCGTTCGGCGTCTGGGCGCGAAAGCGGGCGGTGAGGGCGCGGGGCTCCCGGCCGGTGTTGGCCAGGAAGTAGACGTCGGCGTCCGTGAGCCGGCGGTGTACGAATCCGATCTCCGGCACGACCGGGTTCAGGGTGACGTCCGGAGAAACGGCGGTGAGGCGGCGCGCGAGATCGTCCTCTCCCACAAGCTCGAAGGAGGACTCCACCCCCTCTGGCCGCCGCCGCACCGCCAGCACGGTCCCGCCCTCGTGGGCGTACGCGGCGAGCCAGCGCCGCGTTGCCTCCGGGACAGAGCGCACACCGGGCAGGACGACGACCGCGTACCCTCGGTGCCGCGCCTCCTCCAGGGTCCCGTCATCGATGAGGTCGAAGCTGTGGCCGGCCTCGAGGATGGCGGGGATGGCGTGGGGGCCGATGCATTCTGCGATCTTCGCAAGGAGGTTCAGGTAGCCCGGCGTGCCCGGCTTGAAGGTGGACCAGGCATCCTCGGTGGGCGCATACAGGGCGACGTCCGCTACCGGATCGCCCTGCCGCAGGAGGAAGCTGAGGCGCTGGAGATACACGGCCAGCTCGGGCATGACCGGCCACCACGGGTTCTTGTCGCTCAGCACGGCGGCGGCGTAGAAGGGCCAGCCCGGCGTCCCCGCGGCCGGCGGCGAGTAGGGCCAGCCATGGCCGATGAGCTGGTTGATGCCGGCGAGGAAATGCTGGTCCGCCTCGGCCTTGATGTCGAGCGGAGTGGCGCGGAAAGCCGGCGAATGAAGCCATGTCCAGGTCTCGGACGCCGTGACCGGCTTGCCCAGGAGGTGCGCGGCCGAGGAGGCCCACCGCGTCGCGGTCAATGTCCGAAAGCCCCAGCCTTCGCCGTCGACGAGGTCGGCGTAACGGGAACTGGCCAGCGATGCCGGCGGCGTTCCGTAGTTCTGGATCCGGAGGAGGACCTTGTTGCGGGATGCCCACTCGTGCATGGGAGCCAGGAAGCGCTCCTGGTACAGCTCCGTCAGGGTGCGCCCGAAATCCCGTCGCAGGGCAGCGGTGGGTTCCCCGACGTCGTAGTCGAGCAACGGCAGCCGTGGGCGCAGGTCGTAGCCGCGGCGCCGACGAAACTGGTCGAGCATGTCCGTCGTCCAGTCCGCGTCGTAGACCTCCAGGCTGTCGCAGAAGACCGCGTGCACGCCGCCCGGTCCGGCCGCGGCCAGCAGTTTGTCGCCCGCCTCGCGCAGGTGCGTTTCGACGGCCGCCCGCGAGTAGTGGTCGAGCACGTATCCCTCGGCGCCGAGGGCCGCCCGCTTCACGACCTGTCCGGTCTGGCCGACGAAGTACAGGAGGACGGAGCGCGGCCCCTCGCCCCGCGGAAGCGGGATCGGCCCCTCGCCCGAGATGTCCAGCTCGCGGAAGCTTGCGGGATCGACTTCGCGTAGCGCGCCTTGCCCGATGAACGCGGCGAGAAGACGGTCGCCGGCGAAGGGCGCGGGCCGGGAGAGGCTCGTCGTCGCCGGTGGGATCTCGCGGCGGTCGGAGCGCAGGCGGGTCGCGGCGAGCTCGGGCGTGATGTGAGGGCCGCCATAGGGCCACCCGCTTCCAACCGTGACGTCCATCCGCAGCCCCAGCTCGCGCGCCTTCTGTGCGGCGAAGCGGACCTTGTCGAGGAAGGGGGCCGAGAGGTAGGGCTCGTTGAGAACCCCCCGGGCCGGGTCGTCCAGGGCCAGGGGATAGACGACGGCCAGCTCGAATCCTCCGATGCCGCCCGCCTTCATTCTGCGCATCTCGCCTTCGATCTCCTCCCGCGTCACCGACGGGCCGAACCACCACCAGCGCATCATGATGCGGCTGTCCTCCGGAGGCCGCCGAAACCGTCCCTGCAGGTCGACCGCGGTCGCGGAGGCGGTCCCTTGCGGAAAGCCGAAGGACGGGAGCAGGCACAGCAGAAGGGCTATTTCGGTCGCGAACCTCATCCGTTCCCCGTAACCCCAATTGAGACCGGGGCGGAAGCTGCCCGCACCCGCCACAAGCCACCTAGGTTCCGAGGGCTAGCAGCCTGCGAGCCGGCCTCCGTGGGAGGCCAAAGCCCGGTCAGGAGGGCGTCTGCCGACATCTAAACCGCGTGGGCACCGCGTCGGCGGCGCGGTTGCGCGCTCATCCCCTTATTGGGCCGGGCCCTGTTTCGAGACGCTAGTCGATTCATCCGGACCAGGTCCTACCGCAGCCAGAACGCGCCGGCGTCTCCTCCGGATCAGAAGCACCAATCCTCCTCCCAGTAGCACCGCAGCGACAGCGGCGACTGGCACTACCAACCGAGCGCCGCCTCGATATGGCGGATCGAAAGGCGGAACAGCAAAGTCTTCGCCGATGGCAGGCTCGTAACTCGTACATTGAACAGCGCCGAAACGTGCCGGTAGTTCCTCCTCGATACGCAGTATTAGGTAGGTCGTCTGATCCAGAGAAATGGTGACCGCATAGCCGTCGTGGTCGCCCTGCACTCGAAAACACGCGTGGCCCGCCAGCTGAGCATCTGGCAGCAGAGACACCCGCGTCAGTTCGGTCAGCTTCCACCCGCTCACCTCATCGGGCATCAGGAGCTGTGGAACGGTATGGGCTGCGCCTGACGATATCCCAGTAGCGCCCGCAATGGCGTCGCCGATAGACTCAGGGCTCTCTGGGTACCAGCTGAACGCCCACCAGGCGCGGACTTCCGAGCCATTCCTCCAAACGATATTTCGCGCGCGATGAACCGCGTTCTCGAATTCAAACCGAAAGCGGTCAGGTCTGACGAATGCCGTCCGGAAAATCTGCTCTTCGATCGGCACGGGCATGTTCATGCCGGGCACCATCTTGACGGTGCCCGCATCCCGATACGACCGACAGCCCGCATACACCTCCGCCATGTGCGCCAGGAGCTCTTGCGGTCTAGGATTCTCGGCAGACGCCAGCAGCGTCGTTGAAAGGCAACAGCCAAGAGACGCCATCACGAGGCTCTTGGCCACTCGGTTCAACAAACCCGCCAAACGACGCCCGACAAGTCCGCCCACCACCGGAGTTCCGCTGCGAAGACCGAGGTGAAGGCGGGCGTCTTCAGCTGCAACTCCTCGTAGGGGGGCTCTCCGGGACCCGCGGCTGCGTGGCCTCATGCCCGGTCCAAGGGCAGCCTGTCCTCTCGTGGCCTGCTTGACACGTTGCTGAGGGACAACTCACTTTCGCCTGAGCGTCACTCGTGCGAAGGGCTGACGTCGGCCCTCGCGCTCGTTGTCAATTCGCCACTGCCAAGAGTCGTGCGCACGGTCGTACGCGAAGGTGTTGTGGATGCGACTCCCGTCCTTGTCCTCGAACACCAGGGGTATGTCGTCGCCGTCGGGCTTAGCATGGCCGATGGGCCCTGCGGAGAGACCACCCCCCCCGGTCGAGTCGAGCCACAGGCACGCATACTGCCCCGTATCCGCTTGCCACTCCAGGAACACGATCGCCTCGTACGCGGGCCTCCCCGCGGAGTCCTTCTCGCGCGACAGTTCCCTGAGCTGGACATACTGCCGGTTGAGCACCCATTCAGCGAATACGTCATGCGTCGTCTGCTTACCAGCGATCGTGCCCTCAAGTACCCAGGACCCAGTAATGCTATCGAGCAGATTCGCAGGAGACTGCGACCGTGCAAGTACTGCCGGGGTCATGAACACCGTGATGGCGGTTGCAACCAACAGCTGCACTTGTGCGCCTCCCCTAGCACTTTAGGCCGCCCAACGAGTTAGGTGTAAAGCCCGCGTCAATTCTAGCGCGCGCGGGCTTTGTCAACTCGCTGGGTGGACAGCGCCTACTTAAGTGACGATGCTATGCTACCCCCGTGCGGTACGTAGTGCTGCTTCGCTACGGCCTTCGTGACCTGCGATCCGCCCTGACCGTGGAACGCCTCGCGGACGGCGGCATTTCGTGCTGGGAACCGTGGCCACCGCATGCAGGAGTGACGTGGCGGTTCGATGGCCGCGCTGAGTCCACGAACGAGGTGGCTAAGTGCTGGAGGAGTTACCGCTTGCCTCTTGCAGACCTAGGCGGCCCTCTGGTGGCGTACTCCGTACCGGGCCCACGCCTGCTTGACCCGGGCGTGCCCGCTTACGACTGGGCCCTGCATCGGGGTGCAACTGTCCAGCTCGACGGCCACGAGGTCCTGGACCGCCCACACTTGGTGGCGCTGCAGATCGTCGCTGTGCCGCACACCCAGCAGCCACGTCACCGCGAGACCGTTGGTGACCGCCGCTTTCACGAAGGGCAACCTGACCTCTGGGTTGTACTCTACCGCCTGCGTGCCGAGCCACCGGACCGAGTGGCAGCAGCTCTGCGGCCGAATCGTTGGCCGCCGCCCCTGGAGCTTCACGCGCACCGTCCGTTCGACCC
>DATMML010000002.1 GCA_035570235.1 Vicinamibacteria bacterium
CAAATACGAATCGACGTCTTGGAAGTACAGCCCCGGCTCATCCGCGTCCAGATTACGACCGATGAACACCAGGGGCACAAGCTCAGGGATAACGGCGTCTTCGTCAAGGACGCTCACACGGAAGTAGACCCGGCCAACAACTTGGTCCCCCGCTTTCACGGCCTCCACCGGGCCGTTGGCGTAAGCGCCGCGCCGGCGGTCGGAGCTCGCGCAGCTCTGGCCGCCGGCCTTTCTTGCTTCCCACGGGTCAGCCGGGTCGGACCGCCCCATCTATCCAACCCTTCAGCCCCACGAGGAACAACAAGGACTCAGGCCATACCTGGCGTCGTCAGCCTTCGCCTTCACGGCTTCGATCTGGCAACCGGCTTTGACGTCATCTGGTGGAGGGAGTCGGCACACCCCGCCGTGAGTGATCTGGTGTCCGCGGTTCGAGAGGCTGCGCGGAGCGTGCCAAGGAAAGTGACCTAGCCCGCCACCGCGACCTCCTTCATCACCTCCGGCGGCCGTCAGACCTGGGTCATTCCGCCATCGACCGCCAGGTCGATGCCGGTGATGTAGCTGCTTTCGTCCGATGCGAGGAAGGCGACGGCCTTGGCCACCTCATCGGCCTCGCCGATTCGTCCCATCGGGATGTTGATCACGATGGCAGCCTTGAACTGCTCTAGTGCCTCCCCGACCAGTCCGATGTTGGCGTAGCCCGGCGTGGGGATTACTCCCGGACTGATGGCGTTGACCCGAATCTTGCGGGCCTTGAGGTCCACGCTCCAATTGCGAGCGAATGACCGCACCGCGGCTTTTGTTGCGCCGTATACGCCGAAGCCTGCTGTACCCGTCGACGCCGCGCTCGAAGCGTTCAGGATGATCGAGCCCCCGTCCTGGAACAGGGGCAGCGCCTTCTGCACTGTGAATACCAGTCCCTTGACGTTCACGTCGAACATGGTGTCGAAGTCCTCCTCGGTGATGGCCCCCAGGGGCTGGAGTGTGCCCATACCGGCGTTGGCGAAGAGGACGTCGATTCGCCCCTTCTGTAACTTCACGGTAGCGTACAGACGGTCGAGGTCGGCAAGGCTGGCAACGTCTCCCTGAACGGCAGTTGTGTTCTTTCCGATCCTCTTAACCGCGGCGTTGAGTTCCGCCTGACGGCGACCAGTGATGAAGACATGGGCACCCTCGGTAACGAAGCGCTCCGCCGTGGCCAATCCCAGTCCACTGTTGCCACCGGTGACGACCGCGATCTTTCCGTCGAGCTTCCCCATTTCGGACTCCTTGATCTCAGCGCGACAAAACGGCTAGCCCGTCCGTCGATCCAGATCGGGCGAGGGCGCTCGTCACATCTTTCCCTGACCCACGCCGACGCATCTACCTTCTGTACCGTTCGGTAGACAACTACCATGATCGACAAGGAGCTGTCAAGCAGATTACTACCGTTAGTACTAATCTGAAGGACGCAGCGAGCGGGCCGCCGTGCCTCGGCGTCAGCGCGACGGCTTAGTCGGCCAAACCTGCAGTGCTAGCGCGATCACCCTCAGCAACGGCCTGCGCGTGGCTCCCGTCGCCGCCAGGACGGACAATCCGAAATTGACCGCGGTGACGTAGCGGGCCAGGGCGGCGATGTCGGTGCCCACCTGAAGGTCCCCTTCCGCGACTGCCTGTTCAAACCGCTTGCGCAGTCTCGCCTCACCCTCGATCCGCTGGGCGGCCATCTGCTTTCCCAACCGACCTCCGGGGTCGCCGCACGACAGGGTGCCGCGGACCCACATGCAGCCGGGCGGAGTGTCCTCGTTCGTGCCTACGTCCACGGCACCGCGCATCATGCGTTCGGCGACCGCGCGCGCGGTCGGTTCCTGAAGCGCCAGGCGCAGATAGGACGAGGGCCCCTCCGCGTAACGCGCGAGCGCCTTGTGGAACAGCGCCCCCTTGTCGCCGAAGGCGGAGTAGAGGCTAGGCCGGTTGATGCCCATGGCCGCCGTCAGGTCCGATAGCGAGGCCGCCTCGTAGCCCTTGCGCCAGAACACCTCCATGGCCTGGTCCAGTGCCGAGTCCGTGTCGAATGACCGAGGTCGGCCGGGGGGTCTCCGATGTTTCATACTGCTCGATATTAAATCGTTCGGGCGGAGCCGTCCACCCTGAATGACCTTACGGAGGGGTGCACGATAGGCCGGGCCAACGGCGGATCCGCCCCGTCGGCCACACACGCGGGCGACCAGTCCGGAGTGCGAACCACGTGCGTTGGCATGTGCAGGCGCAGGCCCCGAGGTGAGAACGCGCCGCGGGGATGGACGAATGCCGCGCGCGACGAACGTCCCGCGCCCCGGTGTCGTTTCGAGCGACCCTGCTGCCATGAGCTCGGTCAACGCGGCAAGGACGGTATTGCGATGTACGTCTAGGCTGGCCGCGAGCCGCCGGCTGCCGGGCAACCGGTCCCCCGGGCGCAGCCGTCCTCGCTGGATGTCAGCCGTCAGTGAACGCGCGATCTGCAGGAACGGCGGAAGAACCGCCGCGCGATCGACGTCGATTACGAGTTCCCACGTGTGGCATTTCTCTGCCCGCTATTCTACAGCTGCTGCACTCAACCAGTGCCCACTGGTCCAGGCGCAATCATCAATGCGGCTCTTGTCCCTTAGACCAGTATAGCTACACTCAGACAGATGATGCGCGAAGCTGGATGCTGCGCTCCGGACCATTTCGTGTTCTCTCTGCGTCGCCGGTGGCTGGACCCATCCCTTCGTCGGGGAAGATCATGAAACATGCTTGGCTTGGGATAGTTGCCACACTGCTTCCCACGATCCTCGGCGCTCAAGCCGGCGGTCGGCCCGTCGAGTTTCAAGACGGTCACGTCAGCGGTCAAACTGAACGGGGGCCATACGCGCGCATAGCGATTATGCGCGCGCTCGACGGCCATTCAGTCGAGTGGGAAGCCGGGTACATCCGCCATCTTGAGTGGCACCGGCAGGCGAAGGACACATTTGGCTGGTACAGTTACTCGGTCTGGGCATCAACTGAACGGCAGCGCTCGATCATCTACGCGACGTTCGGCCATACAGCAGCTGAACTGAGCAACCCGGTAGCTCCGGCCGAAGACGAGCGGGACAATCTCATCAACGTCCTGCCACACGCCCAATTCCTTGGGAACGGGGTCTACGAGTTCCTGCCTGCGCTCTCGCGGGGCAGTGGTGTGCCGAGTGCGGCTCCTCGGGCCGAGTACACAACGGTGGAGCTGACCCAAGGGGCGGGCAAGGCTTTCGAAGCGGCGCTCGGAGAGCAATCACAACCGGAAGGAGAGACGCTCTGGTATCGAATGGTCGTGGGCGGCGATACTCCACGCTACGTTTGCCTTCGTCCGCGCGCAAGCCTGGCGGCCATTCTCGATGAGCGCGCTCATCTGGCACTCCCTGAGAAGGCGAACGGCCTGATCTCGAAGATGACGGTGGAGACTCTCAACCTGCGGCCGAACATGTTGGTTAACGTCACGCCCGAGCCCGCGCGCTGAGCGCGCAGACTTCTCCTCGCGAGTCCTGGGCGCGAATCCACAAGCGGCGAGCGTGGGCGGCGGTTGTAGTTGCTGGTGGAGGGATCCGCGGTTGACAAACGCTCCACCGCTCTCGCCGCCGCGAAACACCGCGACCCTCCCTAGAACTGGCATGAAATGATCGCGTGAGGAGTACTGAGCACACATCCCGGAAATGGCCGTGCATTCTTCATCGTGACCGCATCCCTCGACGCCGTCGATAGAACGTCTAGCCCTTGGCTCGTTCGCGAATTCACTGGCTGATAACCCTCCGTCGCTTTCACCACGTCGTTGGGGCGATCTATGCGCGCTCTATTAATCGGAGGCAGTGGCTTCATCGGGTCACACGTCGCTCGAGCGCTAGAGCAGCACGGCTACGACGTCGTCGTCTTTCACCGCGGCAACACAGTTGCCAAGAATCAGATCTGGGAGATCGACGGGTGCTCCGCGCCCACACCGCTTCGCTGTGGACCGCCGAACCAGACGTGGTCATCGACCTGATTCTCAGCTCAGGCACGCAAGCGCGCCAGCTGATGCACCAGTTTCGCGGGCTGACGAGCCGTGTCGTCGTCATCAGCTCATGTGACGTCTATCGGGCCCGTGGCATCCTGCATGGATCGGAGCTGGGCCCTCTCGAGCCCGTTCCTCTCACTGAAACGTCGCCGCAGCGCACGAACCTGCAGACGTATCCTCCGGATCGGATCAAGAGGCTTCACGGTGTGTTTGGCTGGCTGGATGAGGAATACGACAAGAGTCCAGTCGAACGCGAGATTCTTGGTAACCCGGAACTCTCGAGAATTGTCCTTCGCCTGCCGATGGTTCACGGTCCGCGCGACCCGCTCCATCGATTTCACTCTGTCGTGACACGCGTCGACGATCGGCGGCCCGCGATGTTACTGGAAGAGAAGTGAGCGGCGTGGAGGGGTCCGCGCGGTTACGTCGAGAACGTCGCGGCGGCCATCGCGTTGGCCGCAATAGACAGCCGCGCGGCAGGCCCCGTCTACAACGCCGGCGAAGCCGAGAGTCTGACCGAGCTCGAGTGGGCGACACGGATCGCATCCGCAGCCCGCTGGGACGGCCGGATCATGCCGTTGCCCGCAGCACGAATGCCGCGACACTTGCGATGCCAGGCAACACCGATCAGCACTGGACGATCGACACGACCCTCATTTGTGAAGACCTTGCCTACCGCGAGCCGGTTGCAAAGGACGAAGCGATTCGCCGGACGATTGCGTGGGAGGGCGTACACGCACCCAAAGTGGACGAGGCCATGTTCGACTACGCGGCTGAAGACGCGGCTCTGCGGTCGATAGAGAGCGCGCAGAGATCACGTTGATCGCATCTCTTAAAGGCACCGATGTCGAGAGTGCGAATCGTAACGTGGAACTGTCGGAGCGGCTCAGTCGGCCAGCGTCTGTCGGAGTTGGCCGAACTCGATCCGCATCTCGTCTTCCTGCAAGAGTGCGGACCGATAGAAAATGCGGCATCGGCCAACGTGGTCTGCAGTCGGATGATCAGTCGCCGGAAAGGCATCGCCCTTCTGGCGCCTGCGGCGTCGTGCCGCTCCATCGTGCGTCCTTTGTTGAACGGGAGCGGGCGC
>DATMML010000003.1 GCA_035570235.1 Vicinamibacteria bacterium
AGGATGAGGCAGACCAGGCCGACGATGCCGGGAAAGAGCAGGCCGGGATGGCTGATCTCCGTGCCCAGCCCGGCCAGGGCCCCCAGCAGGAGCAGGAACAGCATCTCGGGCCTGGCGATAGCGGAGAGGATCATCTGCCGCCAATCCATGGCCACCGTCACCGTCTTCTGCCCCTTGAGGCTCAGAGTCACCTCGCTGCCATCGAAGTGCTTGATGGTCTGCCCGTCGAGCTTCTCCAGGAGCTCGGGCACGTCCTTAGCCACCAGGTCGATGAGCTTGGACTCCAGGGCCTCTTTCTCGGTGAAGGACCGGCTCTCCAGAACCGCCTTCTCCGCCATCTCCACGTTGCGGCCGCGGCGGGCGGCCTTGCCGCGGATGTAGGCGGCGGCGTCGGAGGTCACCTTCTTCGACATGACCTCGTCCATCTGCCCCATCCCGGAGACGGGATGGGCGGCTCCCATGTTGGTGCCGGGAGCCATGGCCGCCAGGTCCGCCACCACCGTGATGATGAAGCCGGCCGAGGCCGCGCGCGCCCCTGAAGGGCCCACCCACACCGCCACCGGCGTCCGGCAGTTCAGCATCTTGTCCACGATCTGGCGCATGGCGGTGTCGAGCCCACCGGGCGTGTCCAGGCGCAGGATGAGGAGGGGCGCGCCTGCGGCATCCGCCCTCTCGATGGCCTGGACGACATGACCGGCGCTGACGGCGTGGACGACCCCAGTGAGCTCCACAACCGGGATGTCGGCGTGGGCCGGGACGCACGCGGCCAGCAGGATGACACCCGCGGCCACGCCCGCCCCCGGGGATGCTGGCATGTTCAATCTAAATATAAGAGAATCAATGGGTTCCTGTCAACAAGATCCTTCCCCATCAGGGGCTCTTCCCGGTCCCCGCGGCGGCCAGGGCCCGCCGCGCCTCTTCGTGGCGGGGATCGATGCTGAGTGCTTCTTGGAAGTGCTCCCTCGCGGACGACATCTTCCCGTCCGCGGCCAAGGCAAGACCGAGGTAGAAGTGCGCGTCGGCGTCCCGCGGGTGGTCCCGGAGGACCAGGAGGTACTGCTCGATGGCTTCGCCGCCCCGCCCCTGGGCGACGAGGGCCCGGCCCAGGTTGGTGCGGGCGCTCGCGAGTCGGGGGTCAATCTCGAGAGCCCGGGCGTAGTCGGCCATCGCCTCCCGCCAGTTTCCCAAGAGAGCCTGGGCCAGACCCAGGTTGTTGTAGCTCATGGCGTTGTCGGGTTGCAGCCGGACCGCAGAGGCAAAGTGCTCCGCGGCCTGGCTCCAGTGTCCCTCGCCGGCCAGCAGGTTGCCCCAATTGTAGTGGGCGCTGGCCAGGCGCGGGTTGAGGCGCAGGGCCTCTGCGTAGTGCTGGGCGGCCTCGGTGCTCCGGCCCGATCGGGCATTCAGAAGGCCGAGGTTGAAATGGGCGTCCGCGTCTCCGGGCTGGAGGCGGAGAGCGTCCTCGTGCAGGGCCATGGCCTCCACGGTCCTCCCCTGCCGGGCGAGCAAGACGCCCAGATTGTCATACGCCTGGCTGTAGTTGGGGCGGATGCGCATGGCCTCGCGGTAGTGGGACTCCGCTCCGAGGGCATCTCCGCGCAAGGCCAAGGCCGTCGCCAAGTTGTTCTCCGCCAGATAGTTTCCAGCCGTGACCCGAATGGCGTGTTCGAAGAGGGTGACCGTGTCCCGCCAGAGGTCTACCTGCCGGCGCGTCACGACGACAAGGGCCGCGAGCCAAAGAGCGGCCATCACCCCAAGCGCCGGCTTGCCATAGCGCCAAGAGCCCACGGCCTCGGCAGCTCCCCACGCGACGATGAGCGACAAGCCGATAAGGGGAAGATAAGTGTAACGGTCCGCGCGCGCGTGCACCCCGGACTGCACCAGACCCAGGACGGGCAGGAGCATTCCTAGGTACCAGAGCCAGCCCACGATCCCATAGGGGTGACGCCTCCGCTCCCGCAGCGCTTCCCCGGTCCCCACGAGCAGGAAGGCGACGGCGGCCGCCACGCTCAAGAGGGAAAGGCGACCCTCGGGATGCGGATAGACCACGGCCAGGGGTTGCGGCCAAAACATCTTCCCCGCGTACACCAGGTAGCTGTAGAGCGCGTTCGTGATCCGGGCGTCCAAGGGGAGGGCGTCGAGCTCGGTGATTTGACCCCGGCGCCAGAGAGGCACGTAGGTGATCAGGAGAGAGAGGCCGCTCAAGCCGAAGAGGGGGAGCTTCTCCAGGACCCGAACGTGAAGCGGCGTCGCGCCGCGGCCGAGCGGCCAGTGGTCGAGCAGGAGAAGAACGAAGGGGATGGTGAGGAGCATGGGCTTGGCCATCAACCCCAGACCCAGCATGAGGACCACCATCGCGTAGCGAACGCGGTCCGGCGACCGCGCATACCGTGCGTAGGCGCCCAAGGTCAGGATCCCAAACAGCCCCGAGAGCACGTCCTTGCGCTCGGTGATCCAGGCCACGGATTCCACGCGCAAGGGATGCACGGCGAAGAGGGCGGCCACAAAGGCACTGCGCCATCCCGCACCGGTCATTCCCTCCAAGACCAGGAACAGGAGGGCCGCGTTCAGCGCGTGGAGGAGCAGGTTGGTAAGATGGTGCCCGGCGGGGTTGAGCCCGAAGAGCTCTATGTCGACCATCCGCGAGAAGACGGTCAGGGGGGCCCAGTAGTCCGCGTTCGGAGAATCGAACAGGAGGCCGGCGCCGAGCCCCCAGCGCATACCCTGCCCGCTCAAGCCGTCGCGGATGTGGGGGTTGGCGGAGACGTAAAGAGGGTCATCAAAGCCGATGAAACCGCACTTGAGGACGCCCGCGAAGGCCAGGAGGCTGAGCAGTGCGAGGGCCAGAGCGACGAGAGTGCGGCGCCTCGTTGTCATGAGCCGCCCATTCCCGCTAAGCTACCAGGGCCCCGGGGAGGTCGCCGGAGGGCGCGCGCCCTTCAAAATGGCAACGGGGCCGCCGGATTCGGTGATAAGATTTGGGTCTGGGCAGGAACACGTATCTTTCGCGGAAAGGATAGCATGTTCGGAACGCTAGGCGGTCCTGAGCTCTTTCTCATCCTGGTCATCGCCCTCATCGTGTTTGGACCTCGGAAGCTCCCCGAGATCGGGAAGAGCCTGGGCCGGATGATGATGGAGTTCAAGAAAGCCTCCAACGAGTTCCGGCAGACGATCGAGAGCGAGGTGGAGGCCGACAAGCTGCGCGAGACGGCAAAAAAGGAGTCCGGGACGGAGCCCGTGACCCCCAGCCCGAGCACCCACCCCGCGGATGCGGGCGCGCCCCCCGTCGAAGCGCACCCTGTCCCCTCCCCGGCCGTGAGCCGCGAGGCCGCGCTGCCACCCGTCGAGCCGAAGTAAAGCCCGCCCTCGGCACTCGGAGCGGTCCCTAGCGCATGGCTCGCCCCCATCCGGACAAGATGTCGTTCCTGGAGCACTTGGATGAGCTGCGCACGCGACTCGTGCGCATCATCGTGGCCCTCTGCGTGGGCTTCGGAATCTGCTGGAACTGGCGGGAGGAGATCTTCCACCTCATGACCGCACCCCTCCGGGCGGGAGGGTTCAAGGAGCAGTTCATCTACACGAGCCCGGCGGAGGCGCTCCTCCTTTACATGAAGATGGCCTTTTTCATGGGGATCTTCGTGGCCTCCCCCTACATCCTCTGGGAGATTTGGTCCTTCATCGCCCCCGGGCTCTACCGCCACGAAAAAGCCTACGCCCTGCCCTTCGTGGGCATGGGGTCACTCTTCTTCATCTTGGGGGCCGCCTTTGGCCACTTCTTCCTCTTCCCCCTCACCTTCCAGTTCCTAGGCCAGTTCGGGGGGACGGACATGAGGTTCCTGCCCAAGATCAACGAGTATTATTCCTTCTACTCCTGGTTCCTGCTCGGCTTGGGCCTCGTCTTCCAGATCCCCGTCATCATCTTCGTTCTCGCCCGGATCGGCCTCGTGACCCCGCGCTTCCTCCTCAAGGGCTGGAAGTGGGCGGTGCTCGGTTCCTTCATCGCGGCCGCCTTCATCACCCCCACCCCCGACATGGTGACGCAGACCGCCCTCGCCGTTCCCATGATCGGCCTTTACCTGCTGGGGGTGCTGGTGGCCTGGCTCTTCGGGCGGGCGCGGGTGAAGGAGAAAGACAGGGTCAGCGAGGGACCCGAAAGCTGACCCGGGCGCCGAGGACCGCCTTCTCGCGGCGGGCCTGTCCGGCGTTCAGTTCCACGACATAAGCTGCCCGCCGCAGGGGTTGATACACGGGGCAGGGGTCGGCGGTGCAGGGAGGTACCGCCTCCGCCTCGTGGACCACGCGGCCCCCTTCGTCGAGCCAGAGGATGTCAATCGGGAACTTGCAGTTCTTCATCCAGATGCCGTGGAAGTCCAGATCGTCGAAGACGAAGAGCATCCCCCGGTCCGGGGGGAGGGACGATCGGAACATCAGACCCATCGCGCGGTCGTCGTCCTTGATCATGACCTCGGCCTGGAGCACCTTGCCGGAGGGGAGGGTCAGGGGTATCACGGCGGGAGCGGCCGAGGCAGCGCCCACCGCGCACACGAGGGCGAGAGCGGTGGCGGCCAGACCGGAGGACGGGGCGCACGGCATCGATGCCGATCGTACCATCCCCGCCGAAGCGCAGCCAGGAGGCGCTCGGGCGGCTAGGAAGGGCTACTTGCGGACCTTCCCCGTCATGGGCACAAAGCGCACGGGAATGGCCCGCCTTTCTTCATAGGCGGCGCCGCGCCGCGTCATCACAATCAGCTCTTGGTCCTGGTCTCCCAGCGGGATCACCAGGTGCCCGCCGTCCTTCAGTTGCTCTTTGAGGGGCTCGGGCACCCGGGGGGCGGCGGCCGTTACCATGATGGCGTCGAAGGGGGCGACCTCGGGCCAGCCCAGGTAGCCGTCACCGGGCCGTACGGTGACGCTTCCGTAGCCCAATCGAGCCAGACGCTCCTTCGCCTCTTCGGCCAAGGCGCTCACGATCTCGATCGTGTAGACCCGGCTTGCGATCCGGGCCAGCACCGCCGCCTGATAGCCGGAGCCGGTACCGACCTCCAGGACCGTCTCCCCCCCCTTGAGGCCCAGGGCCTCGGTCATGAAGGCCACGATGTAGGGTTGAGAGATGGTTTGGCCCTCGCCAATGGGCAGGGGATGGTCGTCGTAGGCCTCGCTCCTGAGGGAAGGGGGGACGAAGAGGTGGCGGGGGACCTGGCGGAGAGCGGCCAGGGTGAGGGTGTCGCGCACACCCCGGGCCTCGATCTGCTCGGACACCATTCGGTCGCGGGCGCGCGCGAAGGCCCCTTCCTCGGCGGCGTCGGGCGCGGACGCGCTGGAAAAGGTGGTCAAGGCTAGGTACCACGCGAGCCAGGGCACCACACGGACGACCCCATTGCTCGGAGTCGGCGTCCTCGACGTGCCGTTCGCGCTTCCCACGGCGTCCCCCCCATGCCGGCGGGCTCTAGCCGCTCCACGCGCCTTTACGTCCGGCCCTCCTCGCCGTAGCGCCCGTCATGAGGGCGAGTCAGGTGGTGATGGTACTACGGGGGATGCCGGGTCGGAACCTGCGCCCGGGGCAGCTTCCGCCCGTTCGCCAACAGGTGCCTCGCCTCGCGCCCGCTCCCCGGCCCCGACGGGTCCGGGGTCGGCCCCGCTAGTGTCCAAAAGGCGCCGCGCGGCGCGGTTTCTAATAGGCCTGGGCGAAGTACACGTCTCGGGGTGAGGGCTTGCCGCAGCGGACGCAGGCCCCCGGCGCGCCCTCCCCCTCTAGGGGGATGACCCGAACCGTGGCCCGCGTCTCTTCCTTGATCTTTGCCTCGCAGTCCGCCGCGCCGCACCAGCCCGTCACCAGGAAGCCCCGCTTCTGGGCCATGACCGTCTTGAACTCGTCGTACGTCTTGACGCGGCTCGTGTTCTCCGCCAAGAACTTCCGGGCCTTGGCCAGGAGGTCGACCTGAATCTGCTCGAGCAGCGCACGCGTGTGGGAGGGGAGGTCGACCCGAGGCACGAAGGCCTTCTCCCGCGTGTCTCGCCGGACCAGAACGCACTGGTCCTTCTCGATGTCCTTGGGGCCGATCTCCAGGCGCAGGGGCACCCCCCGCATCTCCCAATCCGCGTACTTGAAGCCCGGCTGTTGATAGTCGCGGTCGTCCAGGTGAACCCGGATTCCGGCCCCCCGGAGCGCCGCCTGGACCTCCCGCGCCTTGGGCAGGACGGCCTCGCTCCAGTCCCCTTTGCGCGGAGGGATGGGGACGATCACGACTTGGTGGGGAGCCACCCGCGGGGGGAGGATGAGCCCCGCGTCGTCCCCGTGGGTCATGATCAGGCCCCCGACCATCCGGGTCGACGATCCCCAGGAGGTCGACCAGGGTTTCACCCGCTGCTGGTTCTGGTCCAAGTACTCGATGCCGTAGGCGGTGGCGAAGTGTTGGCCGAGATTGTGGCTGGTGCCCGCCTGCAGGGCCTTGCCGTCGGACATCAAGGCCTCGATGGCGTAGGTCCGCAGCGCCCCCGCGAATTTCTCGCTCTCCGACTTGCGGCCCCAGATCACGGGCATGGCCAGGATCTCCTCGCAGAAGCTTCGGTAGACGTGAAGCATCTTCAGGGTCTCCTCCTCGGCCTCGCCCTCCGTGGCATGTAGGGTGTGGCCCTCCTGCCAAAGGAACTCCGTGGTTCGCAGGAACGGCCGCGTCACCTTCTCCCAGCGCATCACGTTCGCCCATTGGTTGATGAGCACGGGAAGGTCCCGCCAGGAGCGCACCCACTTCGCGTAGGTGGAGCAGATCATGGACTCCGAAGTGGGGCGGATGGCGAGGGCCTCCTCCAGCTCCTCCCCCCCACCCATCGTCACCCAGGCACACTCGGGGGAGAAGCCTTTCACGTGTTCCTTCTCCTTCTCCAGGAAGCTCTTGGGGATGAGGAGGGGGAAGTAGGCGTTGACGTGACCGGTCTCCTTGATGCGCCGGTCCATGTCCGCCTGCATGTGCTCCCAGACCGCATAGCCGTAGGGTCGGATGATCATGCAGCCCCGGACCGGTCCGTAGTCGGCCATCTCCGCCTTCAGGACCACGTCCAAGTACCACTGCGAGAAGTCCTGGCTTTTGGGGGTGATCTCCTTGAGGACGCGCTCTTTCTCCATTGGGTCTATTTCTCCGAGGTCGCGGGGCGGGCCCCGTGCCTCCTCCACTGGTGCGCGAAGGCGTGCAGGGCCTCCAGGTTGCGATTGCCGGCGGGGAGCTGGACGAGGGCGCCGAGAATGAGGGCGCCATAGACGTACAGGATCTCCCCCCGGATCGAGGGGACCACGAACTGCACGAACCAGAGGACGAAGAGGATGATGGCCTCCCCCGCCGAGTATCGCATGTTCAAGAGCAGGAGCATGCCCAGAACCGACTGCAGGATCGTGAGCAGGATCTCCTGGCGCTGCATAACGTCGAAGGGAACCGCTCTCACCGCCCCCACGCTCAGGCTGTAGACCAGAGGGATCATTCCCGCCAGCACCGTCCACTGGTTGATATTGGAGGAGACCAGGTTCATGAGGGCGAGCGGGGCTTGACGGACGGTGGAGGCCCAGCGGAAGGCCGAGACCTTCTCCGGAAACTCCGTAAGGAAGGGGGCCACCCACTGGATGAACACGAACTCGCTGATCCCGCCCGCCAGGGCCAGGGCCTTCAGGCTGTCGACGAAGGGGTGGATGACTAGGTAAAGGAGGATCCCGCCCCCCAAGAACAGGGAGGTGATGGCCAGCCCCCGGAGCCCGGGCCGCAGGGACATCACGGTGCGGGGGACAAGGTCCAGCGTGTCCGCTTCCCCGTGTTCCTTGGGGGGTATCCGGTTCAGGACGTAAAGGTAGGCGATGTAGATACCGACCAGGATCGCCCCGTCCCAAACCGAGAGGCTCCCCTTCCACCAGACGAAGAAGAAATAGAGGATCGGAAGCAGGAGGCCGATCACCTCCACCGAATGCTCCTCGTCCAGCACTATCTCCTTCAGCCATTTTCCGGTGCGGCGCCGGTGCACCACCGAAGCCACGAAGAAGATCATCGGCCAGCCCAGGCCCACGAGCAGGCGCAGGCTGCCCGTGAAGTTGGCGGTCATGTCGGGCACGTCCTGGCGCCAGGCGATGTCGGCCTCCACCGCGAACTCGGGCAGGGTCTGGAGCCAGGCCAGGATGGCCAGGGCCAAGCCTTGGCTCATGAAGAACTGCGCCGCCTCCGCTCCCCAGGCGACGATGAAGGCCGAGGCCAGGACGCAGGGGAAGGTCCACAGGGCGGAGGCCGCTCCCGCGGCCTCACCGGAGCGGTTGAGCGCGGTCTGGAGGCTGGCCCGAATCCCGCTCAGCACTTCGTTCCCGCCGGTACCGGGACCTCCACCTCCACGAGGCGCGCCCCGGCCGCGTCCAGCCAAGTGTGCCCGCGGAAGCGGGCATCGCGGGGGGAGGGAAAGTCGGTCCGAAAGTGAGCGCCCCGACTCTCCTCGCGGAAGAGCGCGGAGCGGGCCATGGCCCGGGCCACCTCCAGGAGGTTGCGGGTCTCGGCCGCGGCCCGATCCGCGGGCGCGCCCGTCGTCTCCCCGCGCGGGCTCTCGAGGAAGGCCAAGAGGTCGCGGAGCCCGGGGCCGTCCCGCTCGAGCCCTAGGCCGGCCCAGGCCCGACCGCGAATCTCGTCGCGCAGGGAGTCGGGGACCGACGCGGGCCGAGGGGGGTCGTGGGGCCGCTCGCGGCTCGGCAACGGAGGCCCGGCCTCCTCCGCCATGGCCTCCGCCGCCCTGGCCCCGAAGACCAGGCCCTCGAGGAGGGAGTTGCTGGCCAGTCGGTTCGCGCCGTGTACCCCCGTGCCCGCGCATTCCCCCGCCGCATAGAGGCCGGCCAGGGTTGCCCGACCCTGAAGGTCGGTGGCCACTCCTCCCATGACGTAGTGGGCGGCGGGCGTCACCGGCACCGGGTCGGACGTGATGTCGACCCCATACCGAAGGCACGTGGCATGGATCCGGGGGAAGCGCGTCCGCACGCGCTCGGGGTCCAAGTGCCGGAGGTCCAGGCTCACCGGACCCCGCCCCCCCCGCGCCTCGCGCGCGATGGCGCGGGCCACTTCATCCCGCGGGCCCAGCTCCTCCGTGAAGCGCTCGCCGGCGGCGTTCCTCAGGTAGGCCCCTTCGCCCCGGACCGCCTCTGAGATGAGGAAGCGGGGCGCCCCCGGCAAAAAGAGCGCGGTGGGATGGAACTGCACGAACTCCATGTCCAGCAAGGCCGCCCCTGCGCGCGCCGCCATGGCCATACCGTCCCCGGTGGCCACGGGCGGGTTGGTGGTCTCCGCGAACACCTCTCCGGCTCCCCCCGTGGCGAGGAGGGTCATCCGGGCCAAGACCCGAGTCAGGGTTCCCTCGTCGGTCACGAAGGAACAGCCCACGACGCGCCCGTCCCGAACCTCGAGGTCGGTCGAGCAGGCAAAAGAGCGCACGAGGATAGTGGGAGTGCGTCGGGTCTTCTCGAGCAGAGCGCGCACCATCTCCCAGCCGGTGGCGTCGCCCAGGGCGTGCAGGACCCGGTTCTTAGAGTGGGCGCCCTCCCGGGTGAAGTGGAACTGACCCCCCGCGCGGTCGAAGCGGGCCCCCCAGGCCGCCAGCTCGCGGATCCGCTCCGGGCCCTCCTCCACGAGCACGCGCGCGGCGGCCGTGGAGACGATCCCCCCGCCGGCTCGGAGGGTGTCCGCGAGGTGCCCCTCGGGATCGTCGTCCGCGGCCAGAGCCACGGCCACCCCGCCCTGCGCGTATCCGGTGTTGCTCTCGGTGGGCTGGTCCTTGGTCACCACCAGCACGCTGCCGCGGCGGGCCAGGCCAATGGCTGCCCGCAGCCCGGCGACACCCGAGCCCAGGACCAGGAAGTCTACGCGGATCACCTCTCCCGACATGTCGCTCCGCCGCGCGCTCAAAGCCTCGGATTCTACCAAACAAACGCGGAGGAGCAGAAACTCCGCCCGGCCGGTCATTTGGAGCTGTGCTATCCTGCCGCTCCATGATCGAGATCCCGGTCGAGCTGGGGGAGAGGCGGTACCCCATTGCGATCGGCCACGGCTTGGCCCGGATGCTTCCCGACCTCTTGGGCCCGCTCGCCGACCGGCGCATGGTGCTCGTGACCAGCCGCCGGGTCTGGAGCCTTCACGGCCACCAGCTACAGAAAACGCTCAGCGCCCGGGGCCGGTTGAGCCGGGCCCTGATTCCGGATGGGGAACGCTACAAGTCCCGGGCCACTCTCGACAACCTGCACGACGCGTTCGTGGACGCCGGCCTCGGCCGCGACGGCTTGGTGGTGGCGGTCGGAGGCGGGATGGTGGGCGACCTGGCCGGCTTTGCCGCCGCGACTTACATGCGGGGAGTACCCTGGGTCGTGGTGCCGACGACCCTTCTCTCCATGGTGGACAGCGCGGTGGGGGGCAAGGTCGGGATCAACCATCCCCGGGGCAAGAACCTCATCGGCGCGTTCCATCAGCCGCGGGCCGTGGTGGCCGACCCCGCCTTCCTGGAGACGCTGCCCGCGCGCGAGGTGCGCAGCGGTACCTACGAGATCCTGAAGTGCGGGATCATCGCGGACCGCGCGCTCTTCAAAGCCGTGCACAAGGCCCCCCCCGCGCTTCGGGGCTGGAGCCGGGTGGAGATCGAGAGCGCAGTGGCCTCGGCCTGCCGGATCAAGGCCGAGGTAGTGGAAAAGGACGAGCACGAGAACGGCCTGCGCCGCGTGCTGAACCTTGGCCACACCATCGGCCATGCCCTGGAGGCCGCCACCGGCTACCGCCGCTTCACCCACGGCGAAGCCGTGGGCTGGGGCCTCCTGGGCGCGGCCTGGATCGCGCGCGAGCGGGGCCTCCTGGCCCCCGCCAACTTCGACGCCATCGCCTCCGCCGTCGACCACCTCGGCCCCCGGCCCCGGGTCTCCGACCTCTCCCCCGAGCGCATCCTGGAGGCGGCCTCCCGCGACAAGAAGGCGCGGGGGGGGCGGATGGTGTTCGTGCTGCCCAGCAGCGTGGGACGCGTGGTCTTGCGGGGGGACGTGGCGAAGACGGAGGTTCGGCGGGCCTTGAAGATCATGGCGGCCCGGGAGGCCTTGCTCGGCTGACGATCAAGCCTGATCGCTCAGCAGGAGCATGAGCACCGCCTTCTGCACGTGCAGGCGGTTCTCGGCCTCGTCGAGCACCACGGACTGGGGGCCGTCGATGACCTCCGCCGCCACCTCCTCGCCGCGGTGGGCGGGAAGGCAGTGCATGAAAACGGCTTCCGGGGATGCGGAGGCCATCATCTCCGCCGTGACCGTGAACCCCTCGAAGGCCGCCTGCCGCGCCTGGGCCTCGGCTTCCTGACCCATCGACGCCCAGACATCGGTGTAGACCACGTCCGCTTCCGCCACCGCGGAAAAGGGGTCGGACGTGACCTCGGGGGCGGGGACACCCAGCTTCTGGGCCTCCCGGGTGGCGCTCTTGACGACGAGCTGGTTGGGCTCGTAGCCCTGGGGAGAGGCGACACTCATGCGCAGCCCCAGCTTCACCGCCCCGAACATGAGCTCGTGGCAGACGTTGTTGCCGTCGCCCACGTAGGCGATTTTCAGGCCTTCCAGGCTTCCCCGCTGCTCCCGGAGGGTGAAGTAATCGGCCAGGGCCTGGCAGGGATGGAGCAGGTCGGAGAGCCCGTTGATCACGGGGACCGTGCTGTGCCGGGCCAAGTCCAGGATGTCCTGGTGCGAAAAGACCCGGGCCACGATGCCGTCCACGTAGCGGGAGAGGACGCGGGCCGTGTCCGCGATCGTCTCCCCGCGGTGGAGCTGGATGTCGTTCGCACTGAGAAACAGGGCCGTCCCGCCCAGCTCGAACATCCCCACCTCGAAGGAGACCCGGGTTCGGGTGGACGGTTTTTGGAAGATCATGGCCAGGGACTTGCCCTGGAGGACGCCTCCATAAGCGGGGGGGTCCGCCTTGACCTGGGCGGCCAGATCGAAGACCTCGCCGAGCTCGTCCCGCGAGTAGTCCTTGAGGGAGACCAAGTGCTTCTGATGCATGGGCTTAGAAGTTCCTCAGGGCATTCTCGAGATCGGGCACGCCGATCTCCGGGAGCTCGTCGCCGACGCCCCGGGCGCGTTTGGAGGTCCGGATGACCCGGCGCGGATCGGGCTCACGATGATCACGAGGCCTACTGGGGTGCGCTCGGCCCCCTGCGGAGCAGACCACCTTCTTTCGACTTTGGGCATCTGAGCAGCGGCAAAGGCCACGACCTTGGAGGTTGGATGGCCGCGGAGAGCGGTGTTGACGCTGTGGGAGCCGCGCCCCGCGGCTCCCAGGATGATGCTCCCGACGCCCAAGCCGTCTCTCCTTTTCCGTTCCGCCATCATAAGGGCCGCCTTCCCGGCGAGTCAACGAGTGGCCGGATTCGTGCTTCAATGGGAGCGGCATGCGGATCGCGGTCGTCATCCTCGCCGCCGGCGAAGGGCGGCGCATGGGGGGGCCCAAAGCCCTTTTGCATGTGGGGGCATCCACGTTCCTGGCCCGCACCGCGGCCCTCCTCGCCCGGCCCGGGGTGGCGATCCGGATCGCCGTGCTCGGCCACGAGGCGGACCGCGTGCTCGCGGAGAGCGAGATCCAAGAAGAGGTGACGATCGTGCGCAACCCCCGCTACCGCGAGGGCATGCTGACCTCGGTCCTCACCGGGCTGGAGGCGGCGGAGGCGGCGGGGGCGGAGGCGGTGCTGCTGCACCCCGTCGACCATCCGCTGGTGGGGACGGCCACCGTCGATCGCGTGGTCACCGCTCTGGAGATGGGGGCCAAGGTCGTGGTGCCGAGCTTCCAGAACCGACGGGGCCATCCCGGCGGCTTCGCCCGCGACGCCTGGAAGGACCTGCGCGGAGCCTCCCCCGACCGCGGTGCGCGCGCGGTGCTCGCGGATCACCCCGAGTGGGTGGTCCACGTGGAGGGAGATGCCGGCTGTGTGGCCGGGGTGGACACGCCCGAGGACTACGAGCGCCACCTCCGGTGAGCTCGCTCCCCCGCTTGGCTCGGAATCGGCCGTCACCTATGATCGGCGCGGCAATCCTTCTGTGCCCCGGGGAGACGAAGACCGCATGAACATGAAGGTGACCACCGCGCGCGCTTCGGCTCTCGCCTTTCTGACCGCCGCCGCCACCCTCTTCCTCCAGGTCCTCGTCCACCGCATGGTCTCCGCGAAGCTGCTCAACAACTATGCCTTCCTGGTCATCTCCCTCACCATGCTGGGCTTCGCGCTGTCGGGAGTGATCCTGAGCTTCTTCCTGCCGCGGTTCCTGGATCGACTGGGCGACGCCAATGCCCTTTGCGCCGCCCTCTTCACGATCAGCGTGGTGGGGGCCTCGATGGCCTTCTATCGGACGGACACCGCCGCCCAGATGGGGCTCACCCGTCCCGGCTTCGTCGCCGCCTTCTTCCGGTGGATGCCTTTCGCGCTGCTCTTTGCCGTCCCCTTCGCTTGTTGCGGCTTGATCTTGGGAAGCCTCCTCGCCCACCCGGACCTCTCCGCCCGCCGGATTTACTTCGCGGACCTCGTCGGCTCGTCGGTGGGCGCTCTTGCGGTGATACCCGCCATCAGCGGGGTGGGAGTCGAAGCGAGCCTCCTCTGGGCCTGTCTCCTACTCCTTGCGGGCGCGGTCATCCTGACCCGCCCCCGTTCCTGGTTGGCCTGGGCGGCCGTCGCGGGGGCGGGCGTCGTGCTCGTCGTGGCTGCGCTCCGATTCGACCGCATCTTCGACCTCTACTACCCCGACGGAACCATGCTCTCCGACACCCGCAACCCGAGGAGCGGGGTGGTGCTCGAGCACGCGGCGTGGGATCCCCTCGCCCGTATCGAGGTCTCCCGGATCCGCCCTCCCGATCCCGATCGCTGGCCCTTCCCGTCCCTGCTCGGCAGCAACCGGGTCTTCCTCGCCCGCTTCCAGCGCATGCTGACCCAGAACAACTACGCCTACACCTATGCCGTCAACTACGACGGCCGCCGGGAATCACTGACCGGCATCGAAGAGACCATCTACTCCGCCGCCTACCACGCCACCTCCGCGGCCGCTCCCCGCGTCCTCATCATCGGGGTGGGCGGAGGCTTCGACGTCCTGAACGCCCTCTACTTCGGCGCTTCCGAGATCACGGGGGTGGAGGTCAACGCGGCCACGGTGGGAATCCTCACCCGCACCTACCGCGAGTACTTCCGGAGTTGGGTCGAGGATCCCCGCGTGCGCCTGGTCCAGGCCGAAGGCCGCTATTTCCTGGCCTCCAGCGACCGCCGCTACGACATCATCCAGCTCTCGGGGGTGGACTCTTTCAGCGGCACCCCGGGGGCGGCCCACGTCTTTTCCGAGAACTATCTCTACACCGCCGAGGCCTTCGATCTCTACCTCTCTCGCCTGGCCGAGGACGGCATCCTGCACATGATGCGGCTCGAGCACCCCCAGCCCCGGGAGATGCTGCGAGCCCTGACCACCGCGGTGGGGGCCCTGCGCCGGGCCGGAGTCGCGCGACCCGCCGACCACATTCTCATGCTCACCGCCACCCAGGGGAACATCACGTCTCTGCTCGTGAAGCGGACTCCCTTTCGGCCCGCGGAGAGGGCTCGGCTCCAGGACTGGGCCGAGCGAAGCCTGTTTTTCGCGGTCTCCGCCGCGCCCGACCGCAATGAGGGCCGGGCCAACGCGTATCAGGGCTTTCTCGCCCTGGCCGATCCCCAAAAGGAGCGCGCCTTCATCGCTCTTTACCCGTTCGACATCTCACCCACGGACGATGACCGGCCCTTCTTCTTCCGCTTTTCGTTCTGGTGGCACGTCTTTCCTGCCGACCCCCTGATTTGGATCAACACCCCCGTGATGGAGTACAGCCTCATCCTCCTTGTGGCCGTGATCAGCCTGGCGGTCTGGGTCTGCATCTACCTCCCCCTCCGCCATTTCGCCGGGCAGGGGCTCAGAAGCCGCGCCGCCGGCCGCTACGGGCTCTTCTTCGCGGCCACCGCCATCGGCTACTTGGCCATCGAGGTCGCCCTCCTCCAGAAGTTTGGGCTCTTTCTCGGTCACCCCAACTACGCGTTGTCCGTGGTCCTGGCCGCGCTCCTCTTCACCACGGGGCTGGGATCCCTCTACTCCGCGCCCCTGGTGCGCGCCCTGGGGGGCTTGCGCTTCGTGAGCTACACCCTCGCGGGAGTCGTTCTTCTCGAGCACCTCCTTCTGATCCCCCGCCTCCCCGGCCTCCTGACCCTGCCCTTCGGCCTTCGGGCGGGGATCGTTTTCCTGCTCGTGGCCCCCATCGGGGTCTGCCTGGGCACCTTCGTACCCACCGCCCTGGAAGAGCTCAAGCACACCGCTCCCGCCTTCGTGCCCTGGGCCTGGGGAATCAACGGCATTTTTTCCGTGGTGGCCCCGGTGCTGGCGGTGGGTCTCTCCATGACCTGGGGGATCTCCGCCCTGCTCCTGGCCGCCCTCCCCGTCTACCTCATCGTTGGCTGGAGCTTCCCCGGGCCGGAACCGACCTCCTGACGGTAGTCCCGCGACCTCCGTGGTAACATGTAGGGTTCGGCATGGGCCAGGAGGCCATCCCTAAGCACCATGGAGCTTCGCAACGTCGCCATCATCGCCCACGTAGACCACGGCAAGACCACCCTAGTGGACACCATGCTCCGGCAGAGCGGAATTTTCCGAGCCAACCAGGAACTCGTCGAACGCGTAATGGACTCGAACGACCTGGAGCGCGAGCGAGGCATAACCATTCTGGCCAAGAACACGGCTCTGTTTTTCCACGACACCAAGATCAATATCGTGGACACCCCCGGCCACAGCGACTT
>DATMML010000004.1 GCA_035570235.1 Vicinamibacteria bacterium
CGGGGGTCAGGGGAGCGGGAGCGGCCACGGGAGGGGGAGGGGGGACGGGCACGGAAGGGGGGGCGGCCACGGCCGGAGGGGGCCCGGGGGCCGGCAGTACTGTCCCCGCCGTCTTCAAGAGGGCGGAGATGTCCTCCCCCGCGTCGGCGATGACGCCGATGAGGGTGCCCACGGGTGCCTTGCCCCCCGCCGGAACCAGGACCTTGCGCAGGATCCCCGTCCCCAGGGCCTCCATCTCCATATTGGCCTTGTCGGTCTCGATCTCGGCCAGGACGTCCCCCACCTTAACGGGGTCGCCCTCCTTCTTGCTCCATTTGACGATGGTCCCTTCCTCCATGGTCGGCGACAGCTTGGCCAGCACGACCTTGCTCACCGTCACCGGTAGAGCACCTGATGCACGGCATCGACGACCTTCTCGGGCTGGGGAAGGTAGGCCCGCTCCAGGGTCTTCGCGTAGGGCATGGGCACATCGGCCGCGGTCACGCGGAGGACGGGGGCGTCCAAGTCGTCGAAGCACTCCCGCTGCACGCGGTCCGCGATCTCCGCCCCGAACCCCGCGTAGCGCCAGCCCTCCTCGACCACCACACAGCGGTTCGTCCGGCGGACGGACTCGAAGATCAGGTCCTCGTCGAGGGGACGCAGCGTGCGCGGATCCACGACTTCGACCTCGATCCCGTCCTTGGCCAGGAGGTCGGCGGCGGCGAGGGAGGTCACCACGGAGCGGCTCCAGGCCACGATGGTCACGTCCTTCCCGGCACGCTTGACCTCGGCTAGGCCAAGCGGGATGTGGTACTCCTCGTCCGGGACCTCGCCCTTGAAGTTATAGAGGACTTCGTTCTCCATGAAGATCACCGGGTTGTCGTCCCGGATCGCGCTCTTCAGGAGGCCCTTGGCATCGCGGGGCGTGGAGGGCATGACCACCACCAGCCCGGGGATATGGACGAACCAGCTCTCGAAGGCCTGGGAATGCTGGGCCGCCACCTGGGCCGCGGCCCCCGAGGGCCCCCGCAGGACCATGGGGCACCGGATCTGGCCGCCCGACATGTAGCGGTACTTGGCCGCGTGGTTCACGATCTGGTCCAGGGCCAGTATCGAGAAATTGAAGGTCATCATCTCGGCCACCGGACGGAGGCCGATGAAGGCCGCTCCCACCGCCACCCCCGCGATGGCCTCCTCCGCGATGGGCGTGTCGCGCACCCGCCACTCCCCGAACTCGGCGAGCAAGCCCTGGGTGACCTTGTAGGCTCCCTGGTAGGCGCCCACCTCCTCGCCCAGGAGGAACACGTTGGGGTCGCGGGCCATTTCCTCCTTGAGGGCCTGGTTGAGAGCGTCGCGCATGGTCAGGACGGCCATGGTCAGCTACCGACCCTGGCCGGGGAGGCCACGGGCAGCTCCTCCGGAACGCGGTCCTCGCGGACGGCCGCGCGCCAGGCGGGGTCCTTCTCCGCGGCTTGCATGTTGATGTAGGGAGAGCGCACGTAGACGTCCTCGTAGAGCGACTCCGGGGGAGGAAAGGGACTCTCCTCCACGAAGCGGACGGCTTCGTCGATCTGGGCCAGCACCTCCTTGTCCGCCGCTTCCAGCTCGGCGGCGGAGAAGCGTTCCTGCTCCAGGAGCCGCTTGCCGAACTGGTGGATGGGGTCGTACTGCATCATCTGCTCGACCTCTTCCTTGGTGCGGTACTTGCCCGGGTCGGACATGGAGTGACCCCGGTACCGGTAGGTCTCCATCTCTACCAGGCTGGGGCGCTTGTCTTTCCGGGCGCGGTCGATGGCCTCCGCGAGGGCGTCGCGCACGGCCAGGAGGTCCATCCCGTTCACGTCCCGGCGGGGCATGCCGTAGGCCGATGCGCGCTGGTAGAGGTCCTTGACCGAGGAGGCCCGGTCCAGAGCGGTACCCATTCCATACCGGTTGTTCTCGATGATGTACACCACGGGAAGGTCCCAAAGCGCGCTCACGTTCAAGGCCTCGTGGAAGGCCCCCTCGTTCACGGCCCCGTCCCCGAAGAAGCAAAGGCAGACCTGGTCCGTGCGCCGGAGTCGGATGCCGTAGCCGATGCCTGCCGCCACCGGCAAATGTCCGCCCACGATGCCGTCTCCCCCGAAGTTTCCGCGGGGCACGTCGTAGAAGTGCATGCTTCCGCCCTTGCCGCGGCTGATACCGGTGGACCGGCCGCACAGCTCAGCGAGCAGAGGACGGGGGTCCGTGCCCCGGGCCAGCGCGTAACCGTGGTCCCGGTAGGACGTGATGAAGTAGTCGTCGGGACGCAGCAGGCTCATCGCCCCCACCCCCACCGCCTCCTGACCGATGTAGAGGTGGAGGAAGCCGCCGATCTTGCCTTCGACGTAGAGCTGGGCACAACGCTCCTCGAAGCGCCGGATCAGGAGCATCGACCGGTAGAGCGCGAGCGCCTCTTCTCTGTTCATGGGGGATTCCGCAACGTGTGCACGAGTGTTTTTACCCCATAGCTCCCCACGAGTCAACGAATTGGGGCATGTTATCCTCCTCTTATGGGCTTGGTCGCGGGCGTGCTCGGGACCCTGGTGGAGGTGCAGAACCTGGCCGCGGCGGCCGTGCTGACCGCCTTCTTCGCCCTCGCTCTGCGCTCCCTCAGCCTGCTTTTCCTGGACCCCCGCTGTGGCTCCGTCCTGCTCGCGGGCCGCGTGCTGGGAGGCGGCCTCTTCCTGGCCGGGGGTGTGGTCTACACGCTCTTCGCCGCCCCCCGCCTGGTGTGGGGCCTGGGAGCGGCGGGAGCGGCCCTCCTCGTGGCTGGCCTCGTGCTTTCCACACTGGCCGTGCGCTCGCGCCGCCGCCGGGGGCCTCCCGGTCTGGTCTCGTTGGCGGTGCAGATCGGCCTGCTCCTGGCCCTCCTCCTCATCGCCACCGTCACCCTGATGCGCGCCGGCTTCCTGGCCCTGACCGAGGACCGGCCGGTGATGCTCGTGGAGGTGACGGGCGAGACGCGGATGGAGCTCGTGCGCTGGGCGGCCCCAGACCAGCCGGTGCGCGACGAAGCCCTGGACACGCACCGCGTGGTCTTCCGCGACCCCGCGGGGGCGGCGGTGGCCGAGGCTTGGATCTACGGGGACGAGGTGGCGGTCAAGGGGCGGGTGCTACGGCTCGCGCCCATCCTCAACGCCGCCGGCGTACCCAACCTGTTCGAGCTGCAGTTCGCGCACAACGGCTACCGGACGCCGGACAGACACAACGAGCTCCCGCACCAGGCGGTGCCCTTGCCTCCTAGTGGGCCGCTCGCCGTCCATCCTTGGTGGCGCGGTCTCCAGCGGCGGCTCCTCGCGCGCTGGGAGGCGGGTGCCGCCACGGGCTCGGATTGGGCAATCCGCTCCGCCACCACGGAGTCGACCTACTTTCCCCTGACCGACGCCGAGGGCCGGCCCTCCCGGGGCTCTTACCGGTTGGTTCTCACCCCGGGCGGCCTGACCTCGGGCTGAGGGCGGGACCGGGCTGTTGCGCGGAGCCCCCGCCCCGCGGGGACGGCTAGCGAGGGGGGTGGACCGCTAGCCAGACCCCGGCCGCGCTCAGGATGGACCCCAGCAGAAACATCGCGAGGATGGTCAGGGCGAAGGTCGTGTCCGCCGAGGCACCCCCGAGCACCGTCTCCGCCTCCACCGGCGAGAGTTCCTGGAAATCCTGGCGTCCCGAGAAGTGGATCCGGACGTCGCCGCGCAGCATGTGGACGAGGATGGTGGCCGAGGCCAGCGTGTAGGCACAGGTGAGGAGGCCGAGACCGGCGATTCCGATCTGGACGACGCGGGCCCAGCCGCTGCGGGACCAGAGACCGAACGCCATGACCCCGCAGAGGAAGGCCAGGGCGAGGCCGGCTCCCGCGGCCGCGATCGCCCAGTCGCTCTGGAGCCCGGAGAGGGTGGCGGCGCCGAGTCCGGCCAGGGCGTAGACGACGGCGGATAGGAGCCAGAGACTGGCCAAGGTGGTCACGGTCAGAGGGCGGGGAATGGCCCCGGAGGCTCGGCCCGCGGGTCGGGCCTCCCGTTGGGGTGGGGACGGTTTCGGGGGCGGGACCGGCCGGGCGCGGGCCCCCGGCTTCAGCTCCCCCATGTCTTCCGGGGCCATCACCACCGTCCCCGTCACCTCTTCGGGAAGGACCTCGAGGATCACCTCTCCCAGACGGATCAGGTCGCCCGGCTGGAGCCCTGCGCGCTCCACCTTGCGGCCGTTGACGAAGACGCCATTGGCGCTGCCCGAGTCGCGGATGGCCAGGCCGTCGGGTCCGGCCTCGATGACCGCGTGGCGGCGCGAGCACTTCACGTCGCTGAGGACGAGGTCGCAGGTGGGGTCCCGGCCGAGGACGGCCATGGTCCCCTGGAGCACGACCTCGTGGCGGTCGCCGCTCGGGTACTTGATCTCGAACTTCATCGGTGCCCGGATTCTAGCAGGATCGCGTAGGCCAGGCGGATGAGCGCTCTCGACTTCGCCGCCGGGCAGGGGTAGCATCCGGTCGCCAAGGGAGAAGAGGCCTTATGCTCACGGCGGACCCGCAGCGACGGGCGGCCACGCTCGCCGAGGTCACGGAGATCTTGAGGCGCGAGGCCGCACCCGAGGACCGGGACCTCCTCCTGGCCTTGGCCCCCGTGGTGTTCGCGGAGATGCCCGATCGCCTGGCCCTGGGCCTCGCCCCCTCCGCCCTGGCCGCGCGCATCCGATCCCATTTCCGTTTCATTGCGCGGGAGATCCCGCCCGCTTTTCAGCTCTACCGCGGCCTGCCCGGGATCCACGTCTGGGCCCGCAACCCGGGCGAGTCGGAGGCGGTGGCCATGGGTGGCGGCCAGGGCCTGCCCCTCGAGACCACCGTCATCGAGACCCACAGCGCCGACACCCCGTTCATCTTCGACGGCCTCAAGAACTACTTCCGCAAGGCGGGGCTCCGCGTATTCTCCGCTATCTGCCCGGTCTTCACCGTCCGTCGCCAATGGGAGCGGATCGTCTGGATCGGCGGGCCCCACGACGAGGGCAGCAAGGAGTGCTATTGCCATTTCCAGATCGAGCCCGTGGAGTCCAAGGAGCGGCTCCGCCGGATCGAGCACGAGATCTACTCCGTCCTGAAGGCAGTGTTCATGGCGGTGGAGGACTTCCCGGACATGGTCCGGACCTGCCGCGAGATCGGCCCCCGCCTGCGCAGCCGCAAGCCCGGAGACCTGGAGTCCGCCCGGGCCTTTCTGGACTGGCTCCTCGACGACAACCACATCCTGATGGGTACCATCCGCTACCGGCTGGGGCCGGATCGCCTCCTCGAGCGGATCGACGAAACCGCCACCGGCGTCTTCAACGACACCACCCTTCTCCCCGTGGTCTTTCCGGGGTGGGTGGAAGAAGTGGAGACCCACCTGCACCCGGCGCCCGGCGACGACCGCATCATCGACATGGACTACTGCAACAACGCCTCCGCCATCTATCACCTGGAGCCGATCGACGACATCGTGGTCCGCGAGTGGGGCCCGGGCGACACCCTGATAGGGGCGACGGTTATCCTGGGGCGCTTCGCCCGGGCCGCATTCGCCCAGCGTGCGGATAAGATCCCTCTCATCAAGGACAAGCTGGACTGGCTGCTGCGGGAGAGCGGGGCCGACCCGAACTCCCACGCCTGGCGGGAGATCCGGGCCGCCTTCAACCGTATTCCCAAGACCGAGCTCTTCTACGCGGACGTGGCTGATCTCAAGGAGATCATCAACCGCATCGTGTACTTGACGGGGGACGACGAGATCGCGGTGCACTGCCGCAAGGGCTCGGGCTATGTGGCCCTCTACATCGCCTTCTCGCGTCTTCGCTATTCGTACCAGACGGAAGAGGCCCTGCGGGCCGGCCTGGGCGACTCCTTTGGCCCCATCTCCTTTGGGACTTCGGTCGACCTCGGCAACGTCACCCTGTTCCTCTTCTACTTCGACGCCGCCAAGCTGGACCGACCGATCGAGCCGGATGCGGTCCAGCGGCTCACCGCCCCCCTCGTGACCACCTGGGAGGACCGGGTGGCGGCGGCGGTGGAGAAGGAGTTCGGGGAGCGGGAGGGCCGACGGCTCTTCCGCCGCTACATCCGGCTGGAGAGCCGCAGCGGACTCTACCGGGAGTCCACGCCCGCGGAGCAGGTGCCGGACGACGTCAGGCACCTGGAGAACCTGGAGGGGCGGCTCGAAATCCGCGTCATCCACCGTTCCGCGGGGGTGGTGGCCCTCAACCTCTACTCGGTGCGCGCCCTGGGCCTGACCGACATCCTGCGCACCCTCCACAATCTCGGGCTCACGGTGACGGAGGAGCTGCGCATCCCCCTGGCCCTGCCCGAGGGGCGCAAGTGCTTCCTTTACCGCTTCGACATGGAGGCCACGCCGGAGCGGATCGCGGCCTTGCTGGAGGGCGAGGAGCGCTTCGCGCGCGCCCTGCGCGCCCTTGACGAGGAGCGGGCCACGGACGACCCCTTGAATGGGCTGATCCTCCAGGCGGGTCTGGGCTGGCGGGACGTGGAAGTCCTGCGTACCCTCCGCAACCACCTCCTGCAGGTCCGGCCCTACTACAACGCGGACACCGTGAACGGCGTGCTCCTCCGGAACAGCGGGGTGGCGCGAGCCCTTTTCCAAGCCTTCGCGGCTCGCTTCGATCCCGGCCTCCCCGCCGACCGGGCGGCCGCCATCGCCGCCGCGGAGGCGGGGGTGGGCAAAGCCCTGGAGGCCGTGGGCAGTCTGACCGAGGACGAGATCCTTCGGGCCCTCGACAACCTGGTGCGCTGCGCGCTGCGCACCAACGTCTACCAGCGGCCCGAGCGCCCCGTCTTCTCGATCAAGGTGGATAGTCGCCGCGTGGAGGGGATGCCCTCCCCCCGGCCCCTAGTCGAGGTCTACGTCCACTCCCGGCTCCTGGAAGGGATCCACATGCGGGGAGGCAGGGTGGCCCGGGGCGGCATCCGCTGGAGCGACCGCCACGACGATTTCCGCACCGAGATCCTGGGTCTCATGAAGACCCAGATGGTCAAGAACTCGATCATCGTGCCCGTGGGGTCGAAGGGGGGCTTCGTGCTCAAGGGGGAGGTGCCCGGGCGCCCCGCCCTGGACGCCTACCTCGTCGACCGCTACCGGGAGTTTGTCTCCGGGCTTCTCGACGTGACGGACAACATCGTGGACGGCAAGGTGCTCCACCCTCCCGAGGTCGTGCGACACGATGGCGATGACCCCTACCTGGTGGTGGCCGCCGATAAGGGCACGGCCCACCTCTCCGACACCGCCAACAGCGTGTCCGCCCAGTACGGCTTCTGGCTGGGCGACGCCTTCGCTTCCGGGGGGAGCGCAGGGTACGACCACAAGAAGATGGGCATCACGGCCCGGGGGGCCTGGGAGTGCGTGAAGCACCACTTCCGCAACTTGGGGCGGGACATCCAGCGGGAGCCCTTCACCATGGCCGGCATCGGCGACATGTCGGGGGACGTCTTCGGCAACGGCGCCCTTCTGAGCCGGGCCACCCGGCTGGTGGCCGCTTTCAACCACGTCCACATCTTCCTCGACCCCGACCCCGATCTGGAGCGGAGCTTCAAGGAGCGGGAGCGCCTCTTCCACCTCCCCCGCTCGTCCTGGCGCGACTACGACGCCTCCCTCATCAGCAAGGGAGGCGGGATTTTCGACCGCTCCGCCAAGGCCATCCACCTCTCCCCGGAGTTGAAGAAGCTGCTCGAGATCCAGGCGGACGCGGCCAGCGGCGAGGAGGTGATCCGACGCATCCTCACCGCGCGGGTGGACCTGGTCTACAACGGCGGCATCGGCACCTACGTGAAGGCGGCGAGCGAGGACGACGCCGACGCGGGGGACCGGACCAACGATCGGGTGCGGGTGGTGGCCCGGGACGTGCGGGCGTTGGTGGTGGGGGAGGGGGGCAACCTGGGATTGACCCAGAAGGCCCGGCTCGAGTACTGGGCCGGAGGCGGGCTCCTCAACACCGACGCCGTCGACAACTCCGGGGGAGTGGACACCTCCGATCACGAGGTGAACATCAAGATCCTCCTGGACATGCTCATCAAGAAGGGCGTGGTCAAGGGCCGCGAGGAGCGGAATCACATCCTGGCCGAGATGACGGAGGAGGTGGCGGCCCTGGTCCTGGCCGACAACGACAACCAGGCCCTGGCCCTCACCCTGGACGGGGTGCGGAGCGCGAAGCGCTACGAGGAATTCGTGAACATCATCGACGACATGACGGGGGCGGGGGTCTTGAGCCGCGCCGACGACGCGGTGCCCAGCCGGGAGGAGCTGCTCTCCAGCCCCCACCGGGAGCGGGGTTTGCCCCGCCCGCTCCTCGCCGTGCTCCTCGGCCACACCAAGATGTTCGCTTTCGAGATGCTTATGGAAACCGGTTTCCCGGACAGTGCCGCGGGCGGTCCCTTCCTGGAGGCCTACTTCCCGCACCGGCTGCGCGAATCCTTCCGGGAGCACTTCGATGCCCACGTCCTGCGGCGCGAGATCATCGCCACCGCGGCCGTGAACCACCTCGTCAACAAGGCCGGGATCTCCCTTCTCTCCCGGGTCATGGCCGCGTCCAAGGCGGGGGTGGGGGAGGTGGTCACCGCCTACGTCGAGGTGGAGAGGGAGGCGGGGGCGGACGAGCTCCGGGAGGCGGTGCTCTCGGCGGGCTTGGCGGCGGGCGAGCAAGGGGCGCTCCTCGAGATCGAGGAGGCGCTGGAGGACGCGGTCCGCGATCGGCTGGAGGGTAAAAAGAAGACCGAAGCCGGCAAGGTGTTGAAAGCGATCCGGGGCCGCCTCAAGCTGTGAAGGGGGCGGGAGCGCACGGGCGGCTTTGGCCTTTCCGCGCCGGCGGGTGGCGTCGGGCCGACGGCGGTCAAAGGACTCGCCGCGCCGCGGAGGTCCGGGCAGGGTGAGGGTCGAGGGCACGGCGGCACGCCCCCATGGGAGAGAGAGATGAACGACTACGCATCCTCGCTGATGGCGGACGTCAAGGCCAAGAACCCCGCGGAACCCGAGTTCCACCAGGCCGTCCAGGAGGTAGCGGAGTCCCTGGCTCCGGTTCTGGACCGCCATCCCGAATATCGCCACAGCAAGATCCTGGAGCGGATCGTCGAGCCGGAGAGGGTCATCCTGTTTCGCGTGCCGTGGCAGGACGACCAGGGCCAGGTCCGAGTCAACCGGGGCTTCCGCATCGAGATGAACAGCGCCATCGGGCCTTACAAGGGCGGGCTCCGCTTCCATCCTTCGGTCAACCTGGGGATCCTCAAATTCCTGGCCTTCGAGCAGGTTTTCAAGAACTCGCTCACCACCCTCCCCATGGGTGGGGGCAAGGGCGGATCCGACTTCGACCCCAAAGGGAAGAGCGACAACGAGGTCATGCGCTTCTGCCAGAGCTTCATGAGCGAGCTCTTCCGCCATATCGGGCCCAACACCGATGTGCCCGCGGGGGACATCGGGGTGGGGGGCCGGGAGATCGGCTATCTCTTCGGCCAGTACAAGCGCCTGCGCAACGAGTTCGCGGGCGTCCTCACGGGCAAGGGCCTGAACTGGGGGGGCTCCCTCATCCGGCCGGAGGCTACCGGCTACGGCTGCGTGTACCTTGCCTCCGAGATGCTGGCCACGCGCCAGCAGACCCTTCAGGGCAAGACCTGTCTGGTCTCCGGTAGCGGCAACGTGGCCCAGTACACGGTGGAGAAGCTCATCGAGTTGGGGGCCCGCCCCCTGACCCTCTCCGATTCCGGCGGGTACATCTACGACGAGAAGGGGATTGACCGGCAACGCCTGGCCTTCGCGATGGAGCTCAAGAACGTGCGCCGGGGGCGGATCAAGGAGTACGCGGAGAAGCACAAGGGCGTGGTCTATACCCCCTTCGACGCTAAGTCGGACCATAACCCCCTCTGGAACCACCGCGCAGACTGTGCGTTCCCCAGCGCCACCCAGAACGAGATCAACGGCAAGGACGCGGCCAACCTCTTGCGGAACGGCGTACAGGTGGTCTCCGAGGGAGCCAACATGCCGACCAACCTAGACGGTGTGGTCCAATTCGTGGAGGCGCGGATCCTCTACGGCCCCGGCAAGGCCGCCAACGCGGGGGGGGTGGCCGTCTCCGGCCTGGAGATGGCCCAGAACAGCATGCGCTACGGCTGGACCCGCGAGGAGGTGGACAAGAGGCTGCACATCATTATGAAGAGCATCCACCAGGCCTGCGTGGAGACCGCGGAGCGTTTCGGCTGCCCCGGGAACTACGTGAGCGGGGCCAACATCGCCGGTTTCCTGAAGGTGGCCGACTCCATGATGGACCAGGGCTTGGTCTGAAAACGGCCTGCCCCATGGGCGCGCCCGCCGGGCCCGGCCCGCCTCCCCCCGGCCGGTTCCACGACTTCCAGGACCTGATGCACCACCGCATCATGGATATCCTCCTGGTGGCGAGCCCCTACGACACCTTCCTCCTCGAAGAGGCCGGCCAGCTCAGCGAGCGGATGCTGGGGGAGTTCCGGAACCTGGACCTCCACTACGGCCCGGGCCTCACGGGAGCGGCGAACGGCGCGGAGGCCCTAGACCTCATCCGGAAGCAGCCCCGCCGCTTCGATCTCATCATCACCACCGCCCACGTTGGCGACATGACGGCGGTGGAGCTGGCCCGGCGGGTCAAGGCCGAGGGGCTGGACGCGCCCATCGTCCTCCTCGCCTGGGACACCCATGAGCTCGGCGAGCCCGGGACCGCGGCCGGCAGCGTCAACCTCGACCGTCCTTTTCTTTGGCAAGGCGACGCCCGGCTCCTGGTGGGCATCGTCAAGTATCTGGAGGACAAGCTGAACGTTGCCCACGACACGAGGGCGGTGGGGGTGCAGGTGATCATCCTCATCGAGGACAACGTCCGCTACTACTCCTCTTTCCTGCCCGCCATCTACAACGAGCTCCTGCACCACTCGCAGCGGGTGATCGCGGAGGGGCTCAACCTCTCCCAGAAGATCCTGCGCATGCGGGCGCGCCCGAAGATCCTGCTCTGCGGCACCTACGAAGAGGCTTGGGCCGCCTTCACCTCCTACGAAGAGGAGGTGCTGGGCGTCATCTCGGATATCGAGTTCCCGAGGGGGGGCCGCCGCTCGCCCGAGGCGGGGGTGGACTTCGCGCGCCGGGTGCGCGAGCCCTACCCCGACATCCCTGTCATCCTGCAGTCCTCGCGCGCGGAGAACGAGGCCCTGGCCCGGTCCCTGGGGGCAGCCTTCCTGCTCAAGGGTTCGCCCGTCCTCCTCAACGACCTCCGCCGCTACATGCTCCAGGATTTCGGCTTTGGGGACTTCGTGTTCCGCACTCCGGAGGGCACCGAGGTGGACCGCGCCTCGGATCTCCGGAGCCTGGAGGAGAAGCTGGGCACGGTCCTAGAGGAATCGGTCGTCTACCACGCGGCCCGGAACCACTTCTCCAAGTGGCTCAAGGCGCGGACGGAGTTTGCGCTGGCCCACGAGCTGCGGCCGCGCAAGATCTCCGACTTCGCTACCGGGGAGGAGCTGCGCCAGAGCCTGATTCGCTCCATTGCCGATTACCGGCGAGCCCAGGCCCAGTCCACGGTGGCGGACTTCGAGCGCGGGAGCTTCGACACTAGCGGCGACTTCTACCGCATCGGAGGAGGGTCCCTGGGGGGTAAGGCGCGCGGGCTGGCCTTCGTGCGCCGGCTCCTGGACCAGCACGGCGTGCGCGACCGCTTCCCCGGGGTCCGGGTGTCGGTGCCCCCGGCGGTGGTCGTGGCTACCGACGTCTTCGACCGCTTCCTGGAGGAGAACAGCCTGCGGGATTTCGCGGTGGAATCGGGGAATGATGCCGAGGTCGAGCGGCGTTTCGTGGACGCACCCTTCCCGGAGGAGGCCGCCCAGGATCTGGCCGCGTTCCTGGAGAAGGTGCGCTATCCCCTAGCCGTGCGCTCCTCCAGCATCCTCGAAGACTCCCAGCACCAGCCCTTCACCGGCGTCTACGAGACGCTGATGCTGCCCAACAACGCCTGGAGCCTGGCCGAGCGTCTCGGCCAGGTCCTGGACGCGGTGAAGCGCGTTTTCGCCTCCACCTTCTCCCAGCACGCCCAGGGCTACATCCGCGCCACCCCTTACCGGATAGAGGAGGAGAAGATGGCGGTTATCCTCCAGAAGATCGTGGGCTCCGCCTGTGGCCCGCGCTTTTATCCTGACTTCTCGGGGGTGGCCCGGTCGCACAACTTCTACCCGGTTCCACCCCTCACCGCCGAGGACGGCATCGTGGCCGTGGCCCTGGGCCTGGGGAAGGGAATCGCGGAGGGGGGCGCCTGCCTGCGCTTCTGCCCGCGTTACCCGCGCCATGTCCCCCAGTTCTCCTCCGTCTCCGACATGCTCGAGAGCTCGCAGCGCGAGTTCTGGGCGGTGGCCCTGGAGGGGGAATCAGGGGAAGAGAACATGCACGAGGTCTCCTTTGGCTTGGAGGTTGCGGAGGCGGATGGGACGCTGGCTTCGGTGGGGTCCACCTACTCGCCGGAGAATGACGCCGTGTATGACGGGCTGTCCCGCCACGGGGTCCGGATGGTGACCTTCGCTCCCGTGCTCAAGCATGCCCTCTTCCCCCTGGCCGAGGTCCTGGACGTGATCATGGGGCTCGGGGCGGCCGGCATGGGCAACCCGGTGGAGATCGAGTTCGCGGTCAACCTCCGGCCCCCGCCCGGGCAGCCCCGGGAGTTCGGGTTCCTACAGATGCGGCCGCTCGCCCTCTCTCGGGAGACGGAGGAGCTGGAGCTGGGCGAGGTGAGGGAAGAGGCGGTCCTCTGCCGCAGCCGGCGCGTACTCGGGAACGGCCGCATCGAGGGGATACGGGACCTGGTGGTGGTGGACTTCCAGCGCTTCGAGCGCGCGCGGAGCCGGGAGGCCGCCTCGGAGGTGGGACGGCTCAACGCGGAGCTCCTCGACCACCGCACCCCCTACCTGTTGATCGGGGTGGGGCGCTGGGGGTCCCGCGATCCCTGGCTGGGCATCCCCGTCACTTGGGACCAGGTGTCGGGCGCCCAGACCATCGTGGAGGCGGGGCTCCGCGACCTCAAGGTCACGCCTTCCCAGGGGACCCATTTCTTCCAGAACCTCACTTCCTTCAATGTCGGCTACTTCACGGTCAACCCGGAGAGCGGGGACGGCTTCCTCGACTGGGACTGGCTGGACGCCCAGCCGGCCCTCAGCCAGGCGAGCCACGTGCGCCATCTGCGGCTGGCCCAGCCCATCCTGGTGAAGATGAACGGCCGACGGAACGAAGGTCTGATCCTGAAGCCGAGCGTCTGAGCCGACACCGGCCGGGCGAGACTCGCTCCCCAACCCTCCCGCCCCTAGCTCACCAATCTTCCTTCTCAAAACGCATCCCGTTCGTCTCGGTGATGAACTTGATGTCGGCCATGAGGTAGGGGTTGCCGCAGGTCAGGACGACCGTCTGCGGGGGGGGAAGTCGCTCGCGCAGCTCCGCGGGGGAGCGGTGCCCCGGCAACGCGGGCATCACGACACTCTTCAGGGCCGCCCGGGCGGGCGCGGCGTCCTCTCCCTTGGCTTCCGCCTCGAGCACCGTCTGCTCCTCCCGCAGGGGCATGCCAAAGATGTGGCGGAGCACGTTGTTGGCGCGGCCCCGCCCCAAGGTCGGGTCGGCCACATCCGGCCGCGGTCGGCTGACGCTGGGAAGATAGACGAAATCGAAGCGCTGCGCGGCCTCGATGGCTTGAAGGCTCTGGTGGTAGGCCAGCTCCTCGGAGGTACGGTTGGCGTGGAGGAGGGTGTACCGGACGCCGTCGCTCGCCCCCCGTTCCGCGTCGTGGTGCAGCTGCTTGATCATGGAGGCGAAGGGAGCCAGGCCCGTCCCGGTTCCGACGAGGAGGACGCTCTTGAAGCCCCGCGCCCGCTTGTCGAGGGTGAAGTCCCCCACGATCCGGTTCACGTACTTGATCTCGCTGTCCTCGGGGGGATGGATCCGAAAAAGGGATTCCGTTAGGCGGCCGGGCTCGCTCCTCTCATCCGTTTCGAGCACCACGTAGAAGCCGAGGTATCCCCCCGCGCGCGTCTCGTAGGGTGCGGAGGCGATCGAATAGGAGTGGGTCACGGGGCCGCGCTGGGGCCGCCCTGACTCGTCCAGGACGTGGACGATCGTAGGATGGCCGTCCGGGCCGACCACCCGCTTCGTGATCCGGCAGTCGTCGCGCCGGAGCGCTATGTACTGGCCCGCCTTGTAGTCAGGGAAAGAGTCGCCGGCGGAAGGCAAGAGGGAGAAGGTCGCGAGGATGGACGACAAGCGCTGCCAGTCCACAACCGTCCCCACCTTGAGCTCAGCCATTTAACGATCGGAGGCGGCTTCTCGCCGTCGGGAGCCGCCCGGAAAGCGTGGCCGCTCGGCCTTTCTCGGATCGCCGTCATCCTGGATCCTCAAGAGGGGCCGAGCTCGAGTCCGGCGAAGGGCCCGGCAAGACGAGGCGGGGGCGGCTCCTCGGGGGGGCAGGGTTGGCGACGGTGGCGCTTCGAAGGTCACTCGAGGGGCAGTTCCGTGCGTTCCTGCGGCCCGGGCTGAAGGTGGGGGTGGCGCATGAGGATGCGCGCGCAGGTGTTCCAGCGCAGCAGGGCGTCGTCATTCCCGGGGGGGCGGATGGCCTCCGCCTTCTCGTACCAGGTCATGGCCTCGCGGAACCAGTCGTAGGCCGCGAAGCCGGAGGCCGGTCCCCCGTGATGGAACTGGGCCTTGGCTCGCCGCTCGCAGATGATCCCCGCGTAGTAGGCCCGCTCGTACTCGCCGCGCAGCCGAGGAAGCAGCTCCCGGGCCTGGTTGACATCCCGAGCCATGCCCTCGAACTGGTCGGTGAGGGCCAAGAGGAGGGAGATCAGGGCCTGCTGGTTCTCCGGTTCGATCCGGAGCACGTCCTGGCAGATGCTTTCGGCCTCCGCGGGCTCGTTCAGGAGACGGTACCGTTCCGCGCGCTCGAGGGCCCGGGGAACGGCCTTCTCGGACAGAGGCTTGAGCTCGAACATGAGTCCCTCCCTAGCCTAGTAGGGGATCCTCCACAGCGTGTATGCGGCCATGGCCGAACCGGCGAGGGCGGTGCCGTAGCAAAGGACGGCAATCAGTTCGGTCAGGTGCTTGAGCTGCAGGCCATCGTAGAGCGTGTAGCGAAAGCGATGGGCCCAGTGGAAGAGCGGCAAGGCGATGAGCACGAAGAGGTAGAGCCGGGTCAGGGGCTGCTTCAAGAGCCCGAGCAGGGCCGCGTAGGAGGGCGCCTCCAGCCAGCCCAGGGGAAAGGCCAACCCGGTGAGGAAGAGATGCACCGGGAACAGCAGGGCAGCCAGGGTCCCCCCCATGCTGAACAGGAACCAGAGGAGAGGCGTGATGGGCCTTGTCATTTAGCCGCGCAGGAGGATGAAGGCCACGATCACGGAGAGAAACAGCCAAGCCCCGTAGTTGAGTCCAGCCACCACCAGATCGGGCACGCGCTTGCCGCGGATCCGCACCGCCATGGCCTTGGGGGCCAGGTTGAACCAGGTGACGGAGTGGAAGAGCACGAAGAGGAAGGCCACCGCATGGAGAATGAGGAAGGCGGGTGTTCTCAAGCGGGCGAGGAAGGCTGCGTAGGCAGCCGGACCCTGGGCCAGGGCGCGCAGCTCCCAGAGCAGGACCAGAGCGAAAATCGCCACGAAGACGCTGGTCAGCTCGCGCAGGACGAAGCCAGTGTAAGAGCTCGTCTCTAGCCACCACCAGACCGAGACCCGGCGGCGATACCACTTCGGATGGTAGGGGGTGTAGCGGGCGGGGGAGCTCATCTCATCCCCGGGGGAGGAGAGTCCGGACCCAATGGAGCGCACTCGTGAGCTTGTACTGCTGGATGGCCCCCGCCGGATCCACGTTCTTGGGACACACCTTGGTACATTCTCCCACGAACGTGCACTGCCAGATGCCGTCGTGCTCGGAAAGGATCTCCAAGCGCTCCTCCGCGCCCTGATCCCGGGAGTCCCGGTTGTAACGCTGGGCGAGGGCGATCGCCGCGGGACCGATGAAGCTGGGCTCCAGACCGTAAATGGGACAGGCGGAATAGCAGATCATGCAGTTGATGCACATGCTGAACTGCTTATAGGCGTCGAGCTCATCCGGGGTCTGGCGGTACTCCCCCCCCGACAGCGGCTTCTCTTCCTTGCGGATGATCCAGGGCTTCACCTTCTTGAGCTTTCGCATGAAGTCCGTGATGTCCACCACGAGGTCCCGCACCACCGGAAAGTAGCGCAGGGGCTCCACGCGGATGGGGCCGGGAAGATGGTCGGAGAGGAAGGCGGCGCAGGTCAGCTTCGGCCTTCCGTTCACGCTCATCCCGCAGCTGCCGCACACCCCCATCCGGCAGGACCACCGGAAGGAGAGGGTTCCGTCCAGCTTGTCCTTGATGTGGTTTAGGGCGTCGAGGACCACCCAGTCCTTCCGGAAGGGAACCTCGTAGGTCTCGAAGATGGGCTCCGCCTCCCGCTCCGGCCGATACCGCGCCACCTCGATGGTGACGGTCTGCGGCATGTCCTCACCTCCCGTAGACCCGCTGGCCCGGGGGCCAACGGGTGATGGTGACGGGCGAGTAGTCGATCCGGGGAGTGCCATCTTTCCCGCGAAAGACCAGAGAGTGCTTCAGGAACCCTTTGTCGTCGCGCTGGGGGTGATCGGTGCGCTGGTGGGAGCCGCGCGACTCCCGCCGCTCTCGAGCCGCGTGCACGATGGTCTGCGCCAGGTCGAGCATGTAAGAGAGCTCCAGGGCCGAGGTCAGCTCGGTGTTGAAGGTGTAGCTGTGGTCGTCCAGCGACAGGTCCTCGACCCGATCCTGCAGTTCCGAGAGCTTCTGCGCCGCCTGCCCCAGTGAAGATTCCGTCCGGTAAATCCCGGCGCTCTCTTCCATGGCGCGGTGCATCTCTGCCCGCAGGGTGGCGATGCTCTCTTTGCCCCCCCGCCTGCCCAGCATCTGCTCGAGGCGGCTCTCCTCGTCGTGAGCGGCGAGGAGGACAGACGGGCTCGTATCCGGCTGCGCGGAAGCAAAGGCAGCCGCGGCCCGCCCCGCCCGCGATCCAAAGACCAGGAGCTCAGGGAGCGAGTTGGAGCCCAGACGGTTAGCCCCGTTTATGCTCACACAGGCCGCTTCCCCGGCCGCGTAGAGCCCGGGGAGGGGGGTCGCTCCCTGAATGTCCGTGGAGACGCCGCCCATCATGTAGTGAACCACGGGACGGACGGGGATCATCTCCTTGACGGGATCGATGTTTTCATACTTGAGGCACAGCTCCCGAACGAAGGGGATCTTCTTGTTGATTACCTTCTCCCCCAGATGGCGGACGTCGAGGTGGACGTAGTCTCCGTAGGGGCCCTGAAGGGTTCGCCCCTTCTCCTGCTCCTTCACGAAGGCCTGAGAGAGCCGGTCTCGAGGACCGAGCTCCATGGAGCGCAGGACCGGCTTGGGCTCGGGTTTGCCCAGGTCGTAGTCCTGGAGGTAGCGGTAGCCGTCCTTGTTGAGAAGCCAACCCCCCTCGCTGCGGGCCGCCTCCGTAATGAGAATCCCCGTGAAGGGAAGCCCCGTGGGATGGTACTGCACGAACTCCATGTCCTTAAGGGGTGCCCCCGCGCGGTACGCGAGCGCCATGCCGTCGCCGTTCTTGATGTTGGCGTTGGTGGTGAAGGGGAAGATCTTGCCACAGCCTCCCGTGCAGAGAATCACCGCCTTGGCCGTGATGGCCAGGATCTTCCCCGTGGCCACCTCGATGGCCACCACCCCTTGGCAGCGCCCCTCGTTCACCAAGAGCTTGGTGACAAAGCACTCGTCGTAACGCTGGATAGTGTCGTACTTCAGGGTGGTCTGGAACAGCGTGTGGAGCATGTGAAAGCCGGTCTTGTCCGCGGCGAACCAGGTGCGTTGGACTTTCATCCCTCCGAACGGGCGCACCGCGAGCGAGCCATCAGGCTCGCGGTTCCAGGGGCAGCCCCAGTGCTCGAGCCGCAGCATCTCCTCGGGGGCCTCTTTGACGAAGGCTTCTACGGCGTCCTGGTCCGAGAGCCAGTCGCCTCCCGAGATGGTGTCGTAGGCGTGCTCGTCCAGGCTGTCCCCGGCCTTGATGACCGCAGCGGCTCCCCCCTCCGCGGAAACGGTATGGCTGCGCATGGGATAGACCTTGGAGATGACAGCCACCCGGAGCCGGGGATCGCTCTCGACCACGGCTATGGCGGCCCGCAAGCCCGCGCCGCCGCCGCCCACGACCAGCACGTCGCAGGAGAAGAGTTCCATGGCCTCCTTGGGAGAACCGACGAACCCCGGGCTCGATGTCGAAGAGGACACTACGTCGGCGGCCCCACCGCCGTCAAGGCTGGGGCATCCAGGCTGGGGCATCCAGGCTGGGGCATCCGGCTGGGGCATCCGGGGACCGGCTTCATCACCGCTCTCCGCCTAGACGGAGCACCCGGGGAACGCGCGCGGCCCCTAAGATGGCCAAAAGCCGACTCGATCCGCAGGGCCGGTCCGCGGGGGGGCGTATAATCCGGCCTCGGTCCCGACCAAGCCTGGAGGCTCTATGCGCCCCACTCTCCTGCGTGCGATGGCCGTCCTCGCCCTCTGGATCCCCGGTCCTTCCGCCCTTGCCCAAGCCCCGCGTGGCTGGTCCCCGGAGGCCGCATTCAAGGTTAAGCGGGTGAGCGCGGTGCGCGTTTCGCCCGACGGCAGCCGCGCCGCCTTTGTGGTGGCGACGGCCGTGATGGAAGGCGAGAAGAGTGAGTGGCTGTCCCAGATCCACGTGGGCCGGAGCGACGGCTCCGGCTCCTTCCAGCTCACGCGCGGAGACAAGTCGGCGACCGCCCCCTCCTGGTCCCCGGACGGCAAATGGATAGCCTTCCTGTCCGAGCGCGGGGGCAAGGCCAACGTCTGGCGCATTCCCGTGGACGGCGGGGAGGCGGAGCCCATCACCGACGAGAAGGGGGGCGTGCGAGCTTTCCGCTGCTCGCCGGACGGTGGGCGCATCGCTTTTCTCATGACGGACCCCAAAACGGAGGAGGAGGAGAAAGCGGAGAAGGAGAAGCGGGATGCGCGAGTGGTGGACGAGAAGCTCCGGATGATCCGCCTCTACGTGGTCCCGGTGGAAAAGGACGCGGACGGTCGAAGGCGCGTGCGACCACTGACCACGGGCTCGCTAAGCGTGGGGCAGGTCGAGCAGCCGGCAGGCTTCGATTGGTCTCCCGACGGTACGTCGATCGTCTTCTCCCACCAGCCCAGCCCCCACGTGGACGACTGGCCCCGGTCGGACGTTTCCGTGGTGGATGTGGCCTCCGCCTCCGTGCGTGCGTTGGCGGCCACGGCGGCCGCGGAACGGGAGCCCTTCTTCTCGCCCGACGGCTCCGCGGTGGCCTTCACGGCGACCGATATCCCCCCCACCTGGGCCAACGATTCCCGGGTGTACGTGGTCCCCGCCGGGGGCGGGGCCCCCCGGCCCCTCGCCGAGACCCGCGACCGGCGGCCCGAGCTGCTCGGCTGGTCGAAGGACGGTAAGCGTGTCCTGGTGGCGGAGGTCCGGGGCACGATTAGCCGGCTCATCGCTCTGCCCACGGACGGAGGGCCGCCCGCGGACCTAGGGCCCGCGGACCTGATGGTGGATGGCCCCCTTCTGGATTCTTCCCGCACCCGGGTTGGCTTCACATCCCAGGCTACCGAGCGGGCCCCCGAGGCCTTTGTGAGCGGACTGGATCGCTGGGCCCCCGTGCAGATCAGCCACACCCAGGACCTGCCGGCGCAGTCACTCGGCAAGTCCGAGGTCGTCAGCTGGCGATCCGCGGACGGCCAGACGATTGAGGGTCTCCTGACTTACCCGGTGGGCTACGCGCCGGGGACGCGAGTGCCCTTGCTGGTGGTTGTCCATGGGGGGCCCACCGGAGTCTTCCTGCGGTCCTTTACCGGCACCCCTTCGCCCTATCCCGTGGCCATCTTCGCCGAGCGTGGTTATGCGGTCCTGCGCGCCAATGTACGGGGCAGCAGCGGCTACGGCCGCGATTTCCGCTATGCGAACTACGGGGACTGGGGCGGGGGAGATTACCGCGACATCCTGGCGGGGGTCGACGCGCTCGTGGCCAAGGGACTCGCGGATCCCGAGCGCTTAGGGATCATGGGCTGGAGCTACGGGGGGTACATGACCTCGTGGGTGATCACCCAGACTCGGCGCTTCAAGGCGGCTTCGGTGGGGGCGGGCGTGACCAACCTCATGTCCTTCACGGGCACCGCCGACATCCCGAGCTTCATCCCCGACTACTTCGGAGGGGACTTCTGGGACGTCTTCGATCGCTGGCGGACCCACTCCGCGATGTTCAACGTACGAGGCGTGAGCACCCCTACCCTGATCCTGCACGGTGAGCAGGACCTCCGCGTCCCCATATCGCAGGGTTACGAGCTCTACAACGCGCTCAAGCGCCAGGGGGTAGCCACGAAGATGGTCGTCTACCCACGACAGCCCCACGGCATCCAGGAACCAAAGCTGATGTTGGACGCCATGAACCGCAACCTGGAGTGGTTCGACCACTGGCTCCTGGGGAGGCCGGCGAGCGCGCGCTGAGGTGGCTCAGGCCCGCGGAGAGAGAAACCGGGCCAGCAGCCGGTGGAAGTGGTGGACGCCGTTCTCCCGGCGGACGGAGAAGCGGCCGCGGTTGTAGGTCCGGGAGCGCAGCCCCTTCTGCACGGCCTCGCAGATCGCGATGTCCTCCCGCTGGATGGCGTCGCTGAAATCCACCGCCTTGCGAGAAGCCTCCCCGTCCGCCGCTCGCCCGGGGTCCTTGAGGAACCACTCGAATATGGTGAGGGTCTTCTCCGGCCCTAGGGGCACGATGAGGTTGGTGGAGACGTTGTCGGGGTAAAGGTTGAGCGTCAGGTTGGGGAAGATCCAGAAATAGAGGGCTTCACCGGCCTGCTCCTCGGGCGCGGTGTAGTGCCGGTTCTCGCCCCCCCGCCGGAGAGGCGACAGCTGGAGCGACACGTGTTTGAAGATCTCCGTCCGGTAGCTCGTGTAGTCCAGCTCGCGGAAGAGGGCGGGGTGGACGACGGGGATATGGTAGCCCTCGAGGTAGTTGTCGACGTAGACCTTCCAGTTGCAGGCGACGACGTAGTCCCGCCGCTCTACGACCCGCATGCGCTCGAGGGGGAGGGCGGAGGCCCGGGAGAAGACCTCCGGCATCCATTCCTCCAGAGAGGGCGCCTGCTCGTCCAGATTGACGAACACGAAAGGGCCCCAGGTCTCCACCCGGGCCTCGGGAAGCCGGACCGATGTCCGGTCGAACCCCTCCACCGCTTCGAACTCCGGGGTGGCGAGCAGCCTCCCGTCCAGGCCGTACGTCCAGCCGTGGTAACCACACTGGAACGACGGACGATTGCCGACTCCACGGGCGACGGGGCCCGCTCGGTGGCGGCAGACGGCGGAAAGGGCGCGCAGCCGGCGCTCCGTTTCCCGGACCACGATCAGGGGCTCGCCCGCGACCTCGAGCGTGAAATAGTCTCCAGGCTTCTCGACCTGGGAGGCCCGGCCCGCCAGCTGCCAGGTGCGGGCGAAGAGGGCTTCATTCTCGCGCTGGAGCGCGGCGGGGTCGGTGTACCAGCGCGCGGGGAGGGTGGACGCCCGAGAGAGGCACTCGTCGATCTCGGGCGTTTCGGGATTCATGATCGACCCATTCTATCCGAGCCCGCCCGCCCCCTCCTCGAAGGCGTGGACGGCGTCCGCGTCCCCCAGCGCGCCCACTTCCACGCGGTAACGCACCTCTTCCCCGGGGGAGAGCAGGCGAAGGCGGCCATCCTCCCGGAGCTGTCGGCGCGTGGTCTCGGGATGAGTGGCCGGCTCCAGCGCGCAGACGTAGTCGCCCGCGCCCATCATCTTCCATTGGGCGAGGCAGGGCAGCTCCGCCGCCCGGTAGCGCAGATAGGCGCCGAATCCGAGGGCCCGGTTCACGATGGCCGCCTGGGCCAGGCCGTCCGCCCCCACCCGCGGGCGGTGGAAGAAGACCTCCTCGGCACGACCGGGGTCCGGCGGCTCGAAGCGCCCGTGTCGGGCCAGGCCCCGGGCGGCGGCCTCGTCGCGGGGGGCCGCGGATGCGTCGCTGACGACGAGCTCGGACTCCGGGCTCACGACCGGGAAGCCAAAGTTGCAGTGATAGAGGATCATGTGGGGGGCGGGGCGGAAGCCGTCGTTTCGCACCCGGTCCTCGATGGTGAAGTGGTCCGCGCCCAGGCGGGTGGTGACCGTGCGGGTGAGGAGCAGGTTCTCGCCCAGGGGGGCGGTCTCACGGGCCTCTCCCGCGATCTCCAGGACGAACTCCCCCTCCCGCCACTCTTCGGTGACCCGGACCCTCTCCGCGGGCGTGTGCGCGATGCGGCCGTGGAGGCCCCAGGCGGCGTTTCCATCCTCCTCGGGCGGGCCGAAGTGGGAGAGACCGCAGGTCGTGACCAGACCGCCCCCGAAAGTGCGCAGCCACCCCCGTCCTCGGGGGTCGTACTGGGCGGGCGTGCCCAGGGCGTCGTGGATCCAGGCCAGCGGCCGTCCTCGGTGTTCGGCGGCCCCGATGTCGAGGGCGCGATCAAGCAGAACCTGGAAGCGAAGGCCGCTGCCCGTCCAAACCTCCGCCACCCGCAGGCCGCGCGCCTTGCCCTCCGCCAGGACGACGGTGCGGACGCCGGCCAGCTGGGAGAGGGTGCCCGTCAGGGCGCGGAGCTCCTCAGGCGTGTAGTCGCGGCCAAGGATCCGGGGCATGGCGGCGCCGGCCTAGTCGGGGGCGCGTTCCCAGACGCGCAAGCCTTCGTGGCTCAGCTGGATGGGGATGCGGCGGAAGAGGGGGTTATCGGCTTCGATAGCCTGCATCATGGCCCGCTTCTCGTGGGCACGCGGGCTCGCGAGGAGGGTGAGCGATCCTCCCTCCCCTCCCGCGCCGTTCACCTTCCAGCCGCGGGCACCGTGCGCTCGGGCGATGGCGATGACCCGCTGGGCGTCGGGACCCACGAGATCGGGGCAGAGACGGGCCTGGGCGTCCGTGTTCTCGATCATGGCCCGGCCGAGCGCCTCCAGGTCACCCGCCGCGACCGCGTCCCGCGAAAGGTCGGCCGTCCGACGGAGGTCGTTGAGCCGGCGACACTCGGGTCCCGCCTCCTCCAGCTCCCGGATGACCCGCTCGTGGGCCTCCGACGAGTCATGCGAGCGTCCGAGGTAGACCAGGGCTAGACGTCGCTCCAGGTCCCAAGCCGTGGACTCGTCCACCTCCAGGCGGGTGACGGAGGCTTGCGGGTACTGTGTCATCTCGATATAGCTGATGCCGCCGTGGGCCGAGCAGAGCTGGTCTTGGATTCCGCACTGCCGACCAAGCATGTCCACCTCGATGGAGTGCGCGGCGTAGGCGGCCTGGTGGTGGTCCAGGTGACCGCCGTTCAGGCGGTCCAGAGCGCCCACGAGGGCCACGGCCACGGCGGCCGAGGTTCCGGTGGAGGCTCCCGGCGGCGCCTCAGAGAAGATGGTGATTTGCACGGCCCGGTCACGGGCGAGGGCCGCCCGCCGGACGGCGGCTTCCAGCAGGGGATGGCGGTCCCAGCCCTCCCGATCGGGGCTCGGTGCGTAGCGGTGCCCGAAGTTCTCGGCATGGATCACGACCGCCGGCTCTCCCGCGGCCCGTTCCCGGGCCTCGATCTGTACCTCCGCGAGGGGAGACACCGCAATGTTGAAGACCCTTCCGTGGCGGGCGAACCAAGTGTCGGTCCAGCCCCCGTTGTCACAGATGCGGATGGGAGCGACAGCATTGATGACGCGCGGGAGAGCGGCACGCACGACAAGGATGGTACCACCCCGCCCGCGGCGGGAGGCACCGCCGCCGGTGCGCCATCTTCAGCGACCCGCGTCTGGATTTCCCCTGTTTGGTAAGCCAGGATCTTAAGGAGTAGCGGCCGTCACGGAATACGGCGGCGACGGTCTCGCGACGGGGAGGAGTATAGATGCGCATCGTGATCTTCGGGGCGGGGGGCGTGGGCGGCTATTTCGGAGGCCGCTTGGCCCAGGCGGGGGAGTCAGTGGTTTTCATCGCCCGCGGCGAGCACCTGAAGGCGATCCGCGCCGAGGGTCTCCGGGTGGAGAGCATTGCCGGAGACTTCCAGGTTCGCGCGGAGGCGACCGACGACTGTGGTTCGGTGGGCCAAGTCGACGCCGTGCTGGTGTGCGTCAAGGCGTGGCAGGTGCAAGAAGCCGCGCAACGGATGGCGCCGATGCTGGGGCCGCAGGGCTTCGTGGTTCCCCTCGGAAACGGAGTCGAGGCCGCCGACGAACTGGGGAGGGTGGTGGGGAAAGAACGCGTCCTGGGTGGGCTCTGCCGGATCTTGAGCTACCTCGTGGCTCCCGGCCGGATCCGGCACGCGGCCATGGACCCGCGCGTCGAGTTCGGTGAGCGAGATGGCCGCGAGAGCGCGAGGGTGGGGGCATTGCGGGCCATCTTCGAGAGGGCCCGCGGCCTCTCGGTGCACACGCCCGGGGACATCAACGTCGCGGTCTGGGAGAAGTTTCTCTTCATCGCCCCCTTCAGCGGTCTGGGCGCGGTGACCCGAATGCCGGCGGGCGTCATGCGCGGGGTACCCGAGACCCGCGACCTGCTGACGACGGCGATGCAGGAAGTCTGGGACCTGGCCCGAGCGCGGGGGATCGCGGTTGGGGACGAGGCCGTGGCGCGGACCATGCGCTTCGTCGATGGGATGCCCAAAGACGCCACCGCATCCATGCAGCGCGACATTCTCGAGGGACGCCCCTCGGAGCTCGAGTACCAGAACGGTGCGGTCGTGCGCCTGGGTCGGGAAGGGGGGGTGCCGGTGGCGGTGAACGAGTTCATCTATCGGTGCTTGCTCCCCTCGGAGCTCCGGGCTCGAGACCGCCTTTCCGGAGTCGCCTGAGAGCGATTACGTGAAGGCCCGCGGGCGGCCTGAGCATCGGTGCGGTCCATCCGGGCCTGACGTGACAGACCGCCCCCAGCTCTAGCCGCCTGCCCCTTGTCCCCCCCGGTTCAGACCGTGACTCGTTGAAGAGGGGCCGGCCGAGTCGTCTGAGGGCCAAGGGGTGGTGATCTCAGCCGAGGCCGCGGCTCCCGGCTCGTATCAAAGAGCCGCGGCCCGTCTCCGCCCGCCCCCTAGCCTCCCTAGGTCGAGCTAGGGTCCTCGCGTCTCAGATATCGGAGTAGAGGGCGAACTCCCAGGGGTGGGGCCTTAGCCTGATGGCGTCGACCTCGTTGGTCCTCTTGTAGGAGATCCAGGTCTCGATCAAGTCCTTGGTGAAGACGTCGCCCTTGAGGAGGAAGTCGTGGTCCTTCTCGAGGGCGTCCAGGACCACGTCCAGGGAGCCCGGGAGGTGCTTGACCTTGCGCGCCTCGGCCTCGGGCAGCTCGTAGAGGTCTTTGTCGATGGGCTGGCCGGGATCGATCTTGTTGGCCACACCGTCCAGACCAGCCATAAGGCAGGCGGCGAAGGAGAGGTAGGGGTTGCAGGAGGGGTCGGGAGTCCTAAACTCGATCCGCTTCGCCCGCTCGGAAGAGGAGTACATGGGGATCCGGATGCAGGCCGACCGGTTGCGCTTGCTGTAGACCAGGTTGATG
>DATMML010000005.1 GCA_035570235.1 Vicinamibacteria bacterium
CGGGGGTCTCGACGCTCCACGTGCCTTACTTCCGGCCCTCCTGGCCGTAGCGCCCGTCATGTGGGCGAGTCAGGATGCCACGGTACCACTAACCGACGCCGAGGCAGGTCCGATAGCCTTGGGCAGCCTCTGCTGGTCGCAACCGGCTGCCGAGCGTCGCGTTCGGTCAAGCGCTCCGAGGAGACGCTCGACGGCTACGAGATCGACGTGAGTTTCTTTGATCTGCGACATCGCGCGTGGGTCGTGCCGCTTCCAGCAGGGGTTCACCGGACACCAGGGACTTGACGTCGTTGAATCAGGGCTGTATAGTTCATGTATGAATGACTTGGCGCCCGGGGTTCGGGCCGGGAAGCTCATATATTTCCTGCACACCGTTGAGGAGCGGCTGGAAGCCGCGCTCGAGCCCTTGGGGCTCTCGGTCGCCAAGTTCGGCGTGCTCGCCAAGCTCGTGGCGGCGGGCGAGCCCCTCCCCCTCGGAACGTTGGCCGAGCGGATGGCCTGCGTCCGCTCGAACATGACCCAACTCATCGACCGCCTGGAAGCCGACCAGCTCGTGAGACGTGTTGCCGATCCCGGTGACCGCCGCTCGGTTCGCGCCGAGCTCACGAAGGAGGGCCGGGAGCACTATGCCGCTGCGCTCAAGATCGTCGAGCAGGCGGAGTGTGAGCTCTTCTCCGGGCTCCCCAAGAATCAGCAGGACGTCCTCCTCAAGCTTCTGGGCTCCCTAAAGTGCGGTGAGCATTGAGTTTTCTTTAGGGAACATAGTTCATAGATGCACCGTCTATACGTGTAGTTTTTGGGCCTTTCGTGCCCGACCGGAGAGTGTCCGCCGCCGGGCCGCTCATACGTCGAACACTCGAAGGCAAAGGAGCTTCCCCCGATGACTAAGCGGATGTTGTTGATGCTCAGCGCGATGGCCCTCTTCATCGCGGCTGTGGGCTCCGTCAAGTTCTTCCAGATCAAAGCCGCCATCGCCCAGGCGTCGTCCTTCCAGCCCCCGCCCGAGGCCGTCACCACGGTTGTGGCCCGGCAGGAGCAGTGGCCCGCCACACTGGACGTCATCGGGACCGTCGTTGCCGTTCACGGCGTCACCGTGAGCGCCGACCTGCCCGGCATCGTCGACCGGATCTTCATCGAGTCCGGCCGCGCGGTGCAGGCGGGGGACATCCTGGTCGAGCTCGACACCCGCCAGGAGCAGGCCCAACTCGCCGCCGCCGTTGCCGCCGCCGACCTCACTCGCGTCAGCCTCGAGCGCACGCGCGGTCTCGCGCAAGAGGGGATCCTCTCCCAGGCCGACAACGACCGGGCAGCGGCCGAGCACAAGCAAGCCGAAGCTCGCGTGGGCGAGATCCAGGCCACGATCGCGAGGAAGCACATTCGCGCGCCCTTCTCCGGAGTGGTCGGGATCCGTCAGGTCAACCTCGGTCAGTACCTCAGCGCCGGCACCCCCGTGATCCCGATGCAGTCGCTCGATCCGATTTACGTCAACTTCAACGTTCCACAGCAGGAGCTCGGCCGCCTGCACATCGGCGGTGACGTGCGGGTGCACGCGGAGGCGGTGGACCCCGCCGGCTTCGCGGGCAAGATGACCGCCGTCGACTCGGTGGTCGACGAGGGCACCCGAAACCTACGAATCCAGGCCACCCTTGCCAACCCTGAGGGCAAGCTGCGCCCGGGAATGTTCGTGGACACCCAGATCCTCATCGGCGCCAGCCACGACATCATCGCCCTCCCGGCCTCCGCCGTGAACTACGCGCCTTACGGCGACACCGTGTTCGTGGTCGAGGAGCTCAAGGGGCCGAAAGGCGAGGCTTACCGGGGCGTCCGCCAGCAGGTAGTGAAGCTGGGCGTCGCCCGCGGCGATCAGGTGGCCGTCCTCTCCGGCCTCCGCGCGGGCGAGGAAGTGGCGAGCTCCGGCGTGTTCAAGCTGCGCAACGGGGCCGCCGTCCACGTGAATAACCAGGTGCGGCCCGCCAACGACCCTGCACCCAAGCCCGAGGACAACTGACGTGAAGTTCACCGACCTCTTCGTCAAGCGACCCGTCCTGGCCATCGTCGTCAACCTGGTCATCCTCATCGCCGGCCTGCAGTCCATCCGCTCGCTGAGCGTGCGTCAGTATCCGCGGAGCGACATTGCGGTCGTCCGGGTGACGACAACCTATGTGGGTGCTAGCGCCGACCTCGTGCGCGGCTTCATCACCACCCCGCTCGAGCGCGTGATCGCCAGCGCGGACGGCATCGACTTCATGGAGTCCTCCAGCGCCCAGGCCCTGAGCTCGATCATCGTCCACTTGAAGCTCAACTACGACACCAACGCCGCCCTCACCCAGGTCCAGGCAAAGGTGGCGCAGGTGCGGAACGACCTCCCCCCCGAGGCCCAGGCGCCGGTCATCGAGCTGGAGACCGCCGACAACCAGTTTGCCGCCATGTATTTGGGCTTTTCCGCCGACAACCTGGACGAGAACCAGATCACCGACTACCTCACCCGCGTCGTCCAGCCCAAGCTCTCCGCCGTGAGCGGCGTCCAGCGCGCCGACATCCTTGGCAATCGAACGTTCGCGATGCGCATTTGGCTCAAGCCCGACAAGATGGCCGCGCTGGGCATCTCTCCCTCCCAGCTGCGCGACGCGCTGGCCAAGAACAACTATCTCTCCGCCCTGGGCAAGACCAAGGGCTCGATGGTGTCGGTGAACCTCGTGGCCAACACTGACCTCCGCACCCCGGAGGAGTTCCGGCAGCTGGTGGTGAAGAGCAAGGACGGGGTGGTGGTGCGGCTCGGCGAGATAGCGGACGTCTCGCTGGGGTCGGAGAACTACGAGGAGGACGTCCGGTTCAACGGTCAGGTCGCCACCTTCATGGGCGTGTGGGTGCTCCCCACCGCCAACTCCCTCGAGGTCGTCAAGAAGGTTCGGGAGACCCTTCCCGAGATCGCGGCGCAGCTGCCGGCGGGCATGAAGCTGGGCGTCCCCTATGACTCCACGGCCTACATCCAGGACGCCATCAACGAGGTCATCAAGACCCTCAGCGAGACGCTCCTCATCGTGGTGATCGTGATCTTCCTGTTCCTGGGCTCCCTGCGGTCGGTGTTGATTCCCGTCGTGGCCATCCCCATCTCGCTGGTGGGGGCGGTGTTCCTCATGCTGGCGGCGGGCTTCACCATCAACCTGCTGACGCTCCTGGCCATCGTGCTCTCCGTCGGCTTGGTCGTAGACGACGCCATCGTCATGGTCGAGAACGTGGAGCGGCACCTCCACCTAGGCAAATCGCCCTTCCAGGCGGCGATCGATGCCGCGCGCGAGCTGGTGGGCCCGATCATCGCCATGACCATCACCCTGGCCGCCGTTTATGCCCCGGTCGCCCTCCAGGGCGGCCTCACGGGGGCGCTCTTCCGCGAGTTCGCCCTCACCCTGGCCGGCGCGGTGATCGTCTCCGGCGTGGTCGCGCTCACCCTCTCCCCCATGATGGGCTCCCGGCTGTTGCGGGCGGGCGACACGGACAGGGGTTTGGCGGGAGTGATCAACCGGCGGTTCGAGGCCGTGCGTCGCCTCTACACGAAGGCCCTCTCCTGGACGCTGCGCGATCGGCCCGCCGTCTTCGCCCTCTGGGCGATCGTCATCCTGCTGGCGGTGCCGCTCTACTTGTTCTCGCAGAAGGAGTTGGCGCCCATCGAGGACCAGGGCGTGGTCTTTGGATACATCCAGGCGGCCGCCAACTCCACTCTTGACCAGACCAAGCTGTTCACGGCCGAGGTCTACGAGGTCTACAAGTCGTTCCCCGAGTCGGACAGCATCTTCCAGATCATCTCCCCCACGGGGGGCTTCGGGGGCATGGTCACCAAGCCCTGGAGCCAGCGGACCAAGACCGCCGAGCAGCTCATGATGGAGTCGGCCGGGAAGCTGTCGAACATCCCGGGAATCCGCGCCATTCCCCGGACGCCGGCCCCGCTGCCCGGCGGCGGCGACTTCCCGGTGGACCTGGTGATCGCCTCCACCGCGGAGCCGAAGCAACTGAACGAAGTGGCCAACAAGCTCGTGATGAAGGCGTTCGGCAGCGGGCTGTACATCTTCGCCGACGCCGACCTCAAATTCGACCAGCCGCAGACGGAGGTGGTCTTCAATCGCGACAAGGTCCGATCCCAGGGCGTCGACTTGAGCCAGGCCGGGCGCGACCTCTCGACGCTGATGGGGGGCGACTACGTCAACCGCTTCAGCATTCAGGGGCGCAGCTACAAGGTGATTCCGCAGGTGAAGCGCACGGAGCGGCTCACCGCCGATCAGCTCCAGCAGATGTACGTGAGCGGGCCCGGCGACAAGCTCGTGCCGCTTTCCACCTTCGCCAGCTTGAAGACCAGTACCGAGCCGCGGGAGCTGAAGCGCTTCCAGCAGCTCAACGCCGTCCGCATCCAAGGCGTCATTCCCCCCGGGGTTCCCCTCGACCGCGCGCTCACCGCCCTCGAGGATGAGGCTCGCCGCATCCTTCCCCCCGGCTTCACCATCGACTACGCGGGCGAGTCGCGGCAGCTCCGCACCGAGGGCAGCAAGTTCATGGCCACCTTCCTGCTCTCGGCCATTCTCATTTATCTGGTCCTGGCCGCGCAGTTCGAGAGCTTCCGGGATCCCTTCATCATCCTGGCCGGCTCGGTTCCGCTGGCCATCTCGGGAGCTCTCCTTTTTTCCTTCCTCGGGTTCACGACCCTCAACATCTACAGCCAGGTGGGGCTCATCACGCTGGTGGGTCTGGTCTCGAAGAACGGGATCCTCATCGTGGAGTTCGCAAACCACCTACAGGAGACGGGCCTGGACAAGCTCGGCGCCGTGGTCGACGCCGCGGCCACGCGACTCCGCCCGATCCTGATGACCACGGCCGCCACCGTGCTCGGCCATTTCCCGCTCGTGCTCGCGAGCGGGCCCGGGGCCGGCGCGCGCAACAGCATCGGCATCATGCTCGTGAGCGGTATGATCATCGGCACCTTCTTCACGCTGTTCGTGGTGCCGGCGATCTATCTGCTCGTCGCGCGGTCGCGGGTGCCCGCGCTAGCGGAGGCCCCGATGCCGGAGCTGGCAGAGGCGGTCTGAGGAGAACCGGCACGGCCCACGATCCTTCGGGGAGGGCCACAAGGTTCAGACACTCGAGTCGCAAATAAGGCGGGCTGCCGGTCTGAGGCGTCAGCTGCCAGTTCCGGGTGCCGGTCGACTCCGAAGGGATTGATCAAATGCAAGGCCCCCGGAACTGGCGGCAGCGTGGTCAGGGCCTTGTGCTGGCCTTGTCAATCCCCTCAATAGGCGGAAGCGACTGAGGGGGAACAAGAACCCTCTCCGGCGCCGGCCTGTCAGTCTTCAAGGCCTGATCGATAAGATCGACCGCCGGACCCGTGCAGGGGGCTACCTCAATGGTGGCTGCGAGTTCCTTCGTGGTCACGAGACGTCGTCCCCTCTCAGGCAGCCCGTCACATCCCGTAAACGGCACACGCGCCCATTCGGGCCGGTGCGCCTGGAGGGCCCTGCGAGCGCCCAGAGCCAAGGCGTCGTTTTGGCAGCCGACCAGATCAGGCTTGAAAAGCTCAGAGGTCTTGAGCCGAAGCCACGCCGCGACCGCCATTTCACCGCTGGCTTCTGTCCACTCGGCGGGTAGGACCTTGATAATGATGCCGGTGTCCACGATCCCCTCGTTCATCCCCTCCAGCCGGGCTTGCGCAGCCGCCGTCCCTGGCGGGCCCTGGACATAGAGAACGGATCCGCCGCTCGGCAAAATGGCGCGAAACTGGCGTGCTTGGATCCGGCCAATCTCGTGGTTGTCTGCTGCGACGGCAGAGATGGTCACCCGCGGGTATTCCCGCCGCAAGGCTTCGACATAGGGGGCGCTGCGATTCAGGAGGATCCAGCCAATCCCAGCGGCCGCTGCGTTCCGGGCCACGCGCTCGAGGCCGTCCGGCACGCGCGTGTGGACCAGGAAGGCGAGCGGCCGCTCGTCCAACGGGGCGTGGATCCTCTGGAAGAGTTGATGGATTTGAAGGACGGCGTTTTCTTCGGCATCGAGGACCTCGACCCCGAACCCGCTTCGCTTCGCCGCGGAGAGGAGATCCGCCCGCTGCAGCGCATGGTAGTCCTCGTTGAGCGTGAAAAATGAACCGACAAGTTTCCGGCTCGCCAAATTCTGGACCTCCTATGCCATTGGTGTCTCGAGTGCTATCAATAAGGTTACTACCCTTCTTGACCATCTGATTTCCAAACGCGATCTCGCGGGTTGCGACTCCTCCCCTAAGCCCATGAGCAGAGTCAAGTTGCAGCGGCCACACTCTCAGGGGGAGGCGGCTCGCTAGGTGGAAGTGCAGGAGTTTTGGGACAACACTGACTCGACACGTGTGTCCGACAGTGGGAAGCGCGGAGACGAGCGACTCCCCTTAACAGTGCCGGTTCATAACGAAGCGAGCCTGGAGGGGGTCCAGGCCGCACCCTGCCACACCGACGAAGCTCGGCGAGGCAAGGCACACGGCAGCTAGTCCTGCGCCTCGCGTCACTGGGCCGGAGAAGTCAGCGGTTTGCCCTTCTCGACCACGAACGTGGCCAGCACCTTGACTGGCGTTTCGCCCGCATTTTCTGCCCAATGAACTTTTCCAGCCGGCACAAAAAAGACCTCGCCTGATTTCACCGTGGCGGTCGGTCTGCCCTCGATGCTAACGGTGAGAGTGCCCTCGTGAACATACCCGAAGACGTCGCCGGGATGCGTGTGTTTCGGTTCTCGTGCCCCCGGTGTAAATTCCACTTGGGCTACCACTCCCTCGTGGGCTGGAAAATTGCTTAGGTCTTGCTTCGTCAGAATCGTGCGTTTGGCACCTGCCTGCTGAGCATCCAGAGCAGGAGTCCAGGATAACGTTAAGAAGGTAGCGAACACGACTATTACGGTAACTGCCGTCAAGCTCGACCGGTTCATAAGCACCTCCTTGCAGTGTGAATGTTTGTCGGGCCCGCCAGGCTTCGGAGTGCCTTCGACCTCTCGCCCTGGACCCAAAGCGGTCCCCGTCTGCTTTTTCGACCAAGTATTGCGTGAGCTGGTCGGGAGAGCATTGCGCTCCGGCGACAACACGCTCGCCGCAACTACTGCGCACGCGAGGACTCAGGCTTCACGTCGCAGCAGTCGCGTGAGCTCGTTGACGTGCGACCCTCGGCCCAGCGCCAGACCGTCTCTAGTAACACGCCCTTCTCGGTAGGCTCATAGATTGGCACGACCCACTTCTCTGTTCATTTCAACCACAGTCTCGGCCTGAAATCCTTGCGATGCAACCACGACCGGGAACGGTCGTCTCGCCTTCGGGTCTGAAAGGCGGCATAGGGGTCGGATCATGGCGGAAGCCCAGCGAACGTCCGTCCCGCCTGGCTACAGGAGCAAGCGCCGCCCAGTTGGAACGTTCCACGACCTTCGGCTGCACAAACGAGGAGGGAAGAAACAGATACTCAGGGGAGTATAATTCCGAGATTGGACCTGTCCTGACTGGCCAAGCTGAGCCGCGTGCATCCCGTGGCGAGGAAGGAGGGCTGCATGAGATTAGGCATTGTTCTTGTCTTTCTTTCCGCATTGGCGGCGGCCCTCTCAGCTTGCTCAACACCAGCCGCACCGACGCCCGCTCTTGGCCCCCCGCCGGTTGAGATTTCGGGCGTCTCGCCCGCAATGGGGACCTCGTTGTCGACGAACACTGCCGTCGACCTAAGCCTGACCGTGGTTTCCCTTGTGGACTCTCCCTGCCGCACGACCCTCTCTCTGCAAGACGAGGCAGGTGTTCCCCTCCTCGCGTCCGCACCAGCGGTCGATATCGCGCCGCGAGGCAAGGCCAGCCTTGGCGCCTCGTTTGTCGTTCCCCCAGGGGCGTTCTCGATCGAAGCGTTAATCGTCTCCCGCTTTGCCGATCAGAATCAGCCCTCCGAGGTATTCGTCGCGCGGTATTCCGTTCGGTAAGTCAGCGGTCGGGGGTATGTCTTGGCTTCGATGATGACGATGACGCTCATTGCCGCCCGCGGCGTCGAGAAGACCTACCGGTCCTGGCGCCGCCGCATCCCCGCTCTCGCCGGGGTGGACCTCGATGTGCACCAGGGCGAAGTATTCGGCCTCATCGGCCCAAACGGCGCCGGCAAGACCACGCTGCTCACCTGCCTGCTGGGCCTCCAGCGCCCCGACCGCGGGACCATCGCCGTGGCCGGCCGCGCCGCGGACGACCTGGCAGTGCGGGCCCGCACCGGTTACCTCCCGGAACGGCTGGGCTTTGATCGCGAGTTGACCGGGCAGGATTTCCTCCGCCAGCACGCGCGGCTGGCGGGCCTCGGGGAGCGGGAGGTCGCGCCCAGCCTGCGCCAGGCGCGCGAGCGCGTGCAGATCGCGGAGGAGGCGCTGCGGCGCCCCCTGCGCACCTACTCGCGGGGCCTGCTGCAGCGCATCGGGCTTGCCCAGGCGCTGTTCCGCGCGCCGGACCTGCTCTTTCTGGACGAGCCCGCCTCGGGTATGGACCCCATCGGCGTGGCCTTGGTGCGCGAGGTGATCCTTGAGGAGCGCGCCCGCGGGTCCACGGTGGTGCTGAACTCACACCAGCTCCCGGAGGTGGAGCGTGTGTGCGACCGCGTGGCCTTCATCGCGCGCGGGCATGTGGAGAGGGTGGAGGTGCTGCGCGATCCGAGCCGCGCCACCGAAACCTGGGAAGCGCGGGTGGGCACCGGCCAGCAGGACGCGGCGCTGGCCACGCTAAGAGGGGCCGGCCTGGCGGTGGCGGGCCAGGGAGAGGACCGGATTCGCCTGGAGCTGACGCCGGCCGAGTTGGCGCGAGTCGCACCTGTACTCGTGGGAGCCGGGCTCGCCCTGCTGGGCCTGGCTCCCGCGACGGCCCGGCTGGAGGGGCTTTTCGGAAACGGGGGCCGCGATGGCTGAGATGTTCCGCAGCACTCTGCGCGCGCGAGGGCTCCGCCCGGCTCCGCTGGCGCTGGCCGCTTTCTTGGTGGCCACCGCTACCTTCCTGGGCTGGGTGGACGGCGGCATCGACCCCCTAACCGCAATCGTAATCGCCAGCATCAGCACCATTGTGACCAGCGCGGGCCTGATCGGCAGCGACGTGGCGGACGGCACGGTGCAGCTGGTGCTGGCGCGGCCCCTGACCCGGAACCAGTACTTGGCGGGGCGCTTCCTGGGCGCCGCCACTCTGGCCGTGCTCGCCGGTGTGCTCATCCTCTGCGGGGGCACCGCCGGAGTGTGGCTGAGAAGCGGGCGGCTGGACCGGGAAGAGCTGACCCTCCTGGCTATAACGACTCTCGCCCACCTGCTCTGGCAGACCACCCTTTGCTTCGCCCTCTCCACATTCGCTCCCGGGCATGGTGACGTGGTCGCCTACCTGGTGCTGCTGGTGGCCAGCCGGCTTCTGGCCTGGCAGGCGTCGGACGTGTCCTGGCCCTGGCTGGCGGCGGCGTTCCACTGGTGGGCGGACCAGGTCGAAAACGAACTCACCTACTCCGGCTTTTCGCTCACGTTCTTGCAGGACCTCGTGCGCTGGCTCAGCAACGGGGCAGTGACGCTGCTGCTGGGCGCATTGGTGTTTCGCCACCGGCAGTTCTCGTATGGAGCCGGCTAGCCCTCCGCGCGGTGGCTCCCAGCGGCGCTGGCCGCGCGCGCTGCTCGCGGCAGTACCCGTCCTGCTGGGACTGCGGCTGGTGCTTCCTGAGCCCCGGGACCAGGTGGCCTGGGTGCCGCTGGCGGAAGCAGCGCGGGTCTCCGCGGAGCGCGGCCGGCCCATCCTCTACGACTTCACCGCGGCCTGGTGTGGGCCATGCGCCCGCCTGGAGCGCGAGGTCTTCTCCGACCCCCGCCAGGCGGCGTTCGTCAACGAACGCTTCGTACCGGTAAAGGTGGTTGACCGCGCCAAGGAGGACGGCGAGAACCCGCCTCCGGTGGCCTCGCTGGAGGCGCGCCTCCAAGTCCGGGGCTTTCCCACCCTGGTGGTCGCTGGCCCCGACGGTCCCGCGCTCAACCAACTTACGGGCTACCGCTCGCACAGATGGGTAGTGCGCTTCCTGGAGTACGCCGCCAGCGGCAAGGCGCGGGCGGCAAGGCCCGGTGACGGGCGCCGCAGCGTTACCGAGTGACGCGCGGCCGGGCGCAACCGGCGACCGCGGGCCAGGAAGCCAGGTCCGCAGCGGGTTTGAGTGCTGTTGTCGCCCTGCACCCAAGTGGTAGAACGCCGCCTCTGGGGAGTCGCGGGCCCTGCCAAAGACGCCCCAGTCAAGGTGAGAGGTCGGGATCCTGACTGGACTACAGCCTAATCTGGAGGATGGCATGGCCCTTGAAATTCGGAAACGATTCGTTTCGGACGATGGCGTGATTGCGGAGGCGGCCGCGATTCCCTAGGGGAGCTTCACGCCCTCCGACTATCCAGGGAGCACCATTCGCAGGGGGCAACAGGTGCTTATCTTCTTTCAATCTTCAGTACGAAGACAAAAGCCGCTTGCTGGCGTAAAGAAGCTTAGCCTGAACCTGCTGGTGGTCGTTGGCGTACAGAATGTCGGCCTGATAGATCTGCAGGTAGTGGACGGGAGCCGTGCCGTCCCGTGACCCCATAGAAGCGTCCGTAATCGCAGGCCGAATCGCAGGCTTGACCCGCGTCCCGTATGGTCATAGTTTGGTTCCAGGGCGACTGCTATCCCACAACAGGGGACACCAGCCCTCGTGCTGTCGGTGCCAAGAAATGACCGAGAGTCGTAACAAGGGTGCCGCGACCGTGGCGGCGCAGGCATCCCGGGATCAGTTGCTCGCCAGGCTGGCCGAGACCGAGGCGTGGCTGCAGCTATTCACGGAGCACGTCCCGGTGCGGGCGTGCGCCACGGATGGCGATCTGCGCGTCGTCCGCGACATCGGGCTGGGTTTCGCTGACAGCCCCGGACCCATTGGCAAGACGGTTGACGAGCTCTTCGCCACCTCCCCGGATCGCGATCGCGTTCTCGACGGCTGCCGCAGTGCACTGCAGGGGGAGATAGCGAGCTGCACATCGATGACGGTGAGCACAGCGCCCATCTTCGCCTGACGCCCCGCTTCGACGCCCAAGGCAGAGTGGTCGGTGTGATCGGCCTCGCATTCGACGTCACCGAACGGACTCGTGCGGAAAGCGGGCTCCGCGAAGCGCAGCGTCTCCTTCGCGAAGCGCAGCGCATCGGGCGCGTGCGGTCGTGGGAGGAGGATCTGCGTACCGGCGTCATCAAGGAGGACCTAGCCGAACTGGTCGAGCCGCCTCTACCGCTGCCGCGGGAGGAAGCCTGGAAGGCGGTTCCAACTGAAGAGCGGGCTCGTCTAGTCGAGCTGCGTCGACGCACGATCGAAGAGGGTGTGCCCTTTGAGATCGAGCACCCACTGGTGACCCCCGACGGCTCAACGCGTACCGTCGTGACGCGTGGCGAACTGCTGCGCGACACCTCCGGCCGGCCGGAGCGCATCCTTGGCTCGACCCTCGACATCACCGACCGGGCTCGTGTCGAGGAGGAGGTCCGCGTGGGCCAGCGGCTCCTGCAACGTGTGCTGGAGACGATCCCCGTCGGTGTGGTGGTCGTCGATCCTGATGCCAACGTCGTCCTCAGCAATCCCGCGTCAGCCCGTATCTGGGGCGGCGTCATTGCCGCTGCGGACGAGCGTTACCGCAGCTGCAAGGGCCATTGGCACGCGACGGGCCAACCGTTGGCTCCTGAGGACTGGGGCTCGATGCGAGCCCTGCGCAAGGGCGAGACCTCGCTCAACGAGTTGATCGACATCGAGACATTCGACGGACGGCGCCGCATCATTCAGAACTCGGCCGCGCCAATATCCGGGCCCAACGGCGCCATCGTCGGCGCCGTGGTCGTCAACCAGGACGTCACGGAGCGCGTCCGCGCCGAGGAGGCCCTGCGGAGGACCCAGCGCCTCCTGGTGGAAGCGGAGAAACTCGGGGCGACCGGTAGCTGGGAGCACGACCTTGTCACGGGCGAGATCGTCGACAGCGAAGGGAACCGGCGGCTCTTCTTCGGTGGCGCCAGAGGTACGCACGTATTCGACGACTACTCCCAGGTGATCCATCCCGACGACCGCGCCCGCGTGCTCTCCCGTCGGGCAGAGCTGCTGGCGGGCGAGGGTCCGCCGGACATCGAGTACCGCGTGATCTGGCCGGACGCCAGCGTGCACCACATCCTCGGGCTCGCCACAGTCGTGCGCGATTTCGCGGGCCGAGCGGTGCGTGTCTATGGGACCAACGCGGACATCACCCGCCGTAAGCTCGCGGAGGAGGAGCGCGCACGCCTCCTGGACAGCGAGCGCCGCGCCAGAGCGGAGACGGAGCGGACGCTCGAGCGGCTTCGCGCCATTCAGAGCATCACCGATTTGGCTCTGGCACGCCTCGCCGTCGACGAACTGGTGGCCGAGCTGCTGGCGCGTTTACGAAAGGCTCTGGAAGGCGACTACGCTTTCATTGAACTCATCGATGAAAAGCACGATAGACTCTTCACCCGAGCCGCCGACGGAGTGGCTCTGGACCTGGTCAAGACCGTACGGGTGCCGATCGGCCAGGCGGTCTCAGGCCGCATCGCCGCCGACGGGAAGCCGCAGATCATCTACGACCTGTCAACCGCCGATATTTCCAAGGTCGAAGGGCTGACCCCCGAGTTTCGTACCCTCCTTAGGGGCTCGATGCTCGGGACTCCCCTGCAGGTCGAGGGCCGAGTGATAGGCGTGCTGAGCGTCGTTACTGCCCAGCCGCGCCGATTCACGGAAGAGGACTTGCGCCTGCTCCAGGTTGTTGCCGACCGCGTTGCACCCACGATCGAGCGGAGCCGCCTCGACGAGGGGATGCGGGCGGGCCGTAAGCAGTTGCAAGCCCTGTCCCGGCGCCTCCTTAGTGCACAGGAGGAGGAGCGCCGGCGGCTGGCTGTCGAGCTGCACGACGAGCTCGGCCAGGTCCTCACGGTCGTGAAGATCAATCTCGCGTCCCTCGAGCGGCAGAGGAAAGCCGGAATGGGCTTAGCCCGCCTCAAGGAAGCGATCGCTTCCGTCGACCAGGCCATGGAGAGGGTGCGCGACCTGGCATTGGACCTGAGGCCTTCGGTGCTCGACGACCTCGGGCTAGCTGCGGCCGTCCGCTGGTATGCCGACCGATTCGCGAGGACGACGCACGTCCGCGCACACGTTGCAATGGATGTGGTGCCGCAAGTGCCGGCGGAGCTGGAAACCGCCTGCTTCCGGGTGACCCAGGAGGCGCTCACGAACATTGCTCGCCACGCGCGGGCTCGAAACGTCTGGATAGATCTCCACGTCGTCGGCGCTGAGATCGACCTCAGGATTCGGGATGACGGGGTCGGCTTCGACGCCGCCCTGGCGCGGGAGCGCGCGATCGGAGGAGCTTCGATGGGCCTCCTCGGGATGCAGGAGCGCGTGTCCCTGGCGGGCGGAGTTTACGAACTAACCACCCGCCCAGGAGGTGGGACTGAGGTGAGGGCTCGCCTGCCCCTTAGGACGAATACTTCCAGTGCGCCGTGACGCCTGTCGACCTGCTGTTTTGATCGGTTTGTCCGCACTTTCGGTGGCAAAAGAGCCGGGCGATGGCACCTATCTGGGTTCTTCCCCACTCTCGGTGCAAACCGGCGGCCTTTCTGGCGGCGAACCACCTTTGAGCCAGGGGGTTACGAGCGAACGAGTCGGCGCGACTGCCTGAATGAACAAACGCGCTGATGTCATCCGAGTTACCCCTGCCATTCCGGTTAGTTGCGGGCTCGGCCAGCTCCTTTCGTGCACTAGTGGGGAAGAACCGTTTTTCGTGTCGCTGCGACATGCGCCTTGCAGGTCCAATAGACCCGCCCTCCTTTACGGCCTTAAGATAAGGCGCGTCAGACAAGGAGGACACTCATGCCGTCTCGGCTGGTAGCCACTTCCGTGGGATTGCTTCTCTTCACTCTAGCGGCCTGGACCGCTGGAGGGGCCAAAACCCCTATCGTCCGGCTCGAGACCGGCCGCCCGGGGCTGGGAATGATGGACGAGACGTTCATGGTGGCGCTCCCCATCGACAACGCGGGGGCCCAGCGCGTGGACGACCTGCAGGTGACGGGCGTGTCCCTGGGGTCAGCACCGCTCCTGAGCCCAACGTCCTTCCCGGTCATACTGGGACCGATTCCACCCGGCGGTCACGTGATCTTCCAGGCCGACTTCGAGGCCGGCAATCTCGAGGCGGATTTCTCCTACACCCTGACGGTCACGGGCACGTACACCCACGGGCCCAACGGCCGCCCGATCCCCTTCACGCTGACGCGGGAGGTGAGCACGCTCCCGGCAAGCCCCGGCTCGGCCACAGCGAAGAGTGGTTCGGCAAGACCCGAGTCTCCCTCGGGCCCCCCCTTCCCGCCCTTTCCCCACGGGTTCAGCCCCGAGGTCAACACGGTGAGGCTGCCCACACCGGTGGGCCCCTTCGTCCCCGGCAACTTGACCCAGCCGAGCACCTCCGTCGAGGCGCCCCCGAACGGTCACACGGCCTCCGCGCTCCTGACGAAGCCACTAACGGACCCGCCGGTCGCCATCACGACGAACCGGGGCGTTGGCGTCCCCCAGTCCGATATCTGGCCGATTACGGAGCCGAGCGGTGCAAGCGGGGGAGGGGTGGTCTTCGTCACCTTCAACCCGTACTACACCACGGGCGCGGCCTACTCCCTGGACGGGGGAAGCACCTACAGGACGATCGACCTCCAGAAGGCCTTCCCCCACGACGGCATCGGGATCTGCTGCGACCAGGTAGTCCAGTACGTCCCGAAGATCGATCGTTTTATCTGGATCATGCAGGGCCCGACCCACAGCCAATCGGGCCAGGGCGACTACCGGCTGGCGGCGGCGAGCCCCGCCGAGATCAAGAAGCACCACGGCCTGGTCTGGACCACCTGGAAACTGGACGCCCACAGCATCGGCCAGCCGGACCCTACAGACTTCGACTACCCCAGCATGTCCGTGGGCAACAACTCCCTCTATGTTAGCTGGGACGTGGGATGGCAGGCCTGCGGAACCAAGAAGCACCCTTGCACGTGGGGGCGCGAGGTCCTGCGGATCCCCCTCTCGGACATCCAAGCCGGCGGCGCCATCCACTTCCGCTACACGCACCCGTCCAACTCCTACGTGGCCTGGGCGTCGGCCGTGACCCAGGACACGAAGGACGAGGTCTTCTGGGCCGGCCACAACGGCACCAGCCAGCTCAGGGTGTTTTCCTGGGCGGAAGGTTCGAACATCTACCACTGGGAGGATGTGAAGATCGCGACCTACGTGAGGAACCCCCCGGGGACCACGAACAACGCCGGCAAGATCATCAAGGTCGCTGGCCACGAGCCCTCCTATGCTCCCTACCCCCTAGCGAAGCTCCTCGTCCCCCACACCCGGGACTGGCTCTGGAGGTTCTCGGACGACATCATCATGGGGGCCACACGGTCGGGGAAGCAGGTCTGGTTCGCGTGGGATGCCGCCCCGAAGGACGACATTCCCCAACCCTACATCGAGATGGTCACCCTGGATCGGAGCGCCGACTTTACCGTGGTCCAGCAGGAGCAGATCTGGAACTCCGCCTTCGCCTTCGGGTTCCCTTCCCTCGCCACCAATGCCTGCACCGGGGAGATCGGGCTCTCCCTGGCCCGCGGTGGCGGGAACACGGACTATGAGAACCACGCGGTGGGATTCTGGGGGGACTTCAAGGTCTACGACACGACGGATGCGAACGCGACGACGGGTCTGTTCGGCGACTACCTCACTATTCGGCAGAACCCCACGGCCGACCTGCACGGGGCCTTTTTCGATGCCTTCGGCTTCGCCTTGAACAAGGCCAGCACGGCCGGGCCCGGTCATGTGCTTCCCGAGTCCGAGATCAACGTGGACATCCGCTACGCGGTCTTCGGACGCAGCGGGGCCTGCCCGCGGCCTTAGGAAAGGGGAGCGAGTTTCGCCTCGATGACGCAGGTATTCCGTTGGGAATAGCGAAATAGTGCTCGAGACTGTGTGGATCCCCACCTCATCGAGGTAGGGGCCCCGAAGAACTCTCCCTGCGCGCGGCGAGCCGTCGCGAGGCTCCGGGCCCCCTGCGTTGAAGAGAGGGTGATCCTCGCTCTCCGTTAGATCAAGCTCGGGAGGCCCAAGTCAGCACCGTGCTGACACTCTGAGGCCCGGTCGAACGGATGAGCACATACATTCGATTCGCAACTCTAGAGACAGTCAGTAGAGTGCGCGCAGATCTTTCCGCAGCCGGTCCGGGCCGCCATCGGAAAGAAGGCTCTCGATCGCAGCGTGGGTTCTCTTCCAGACGGGAACGGCGCGGACAAGCAATTTCCGCCCAGTGGGCGTCAGCGTCATCAGACGGCGCCGCCGGTCGGTCGGGTCCGTCACGATCGTGACCAGGCCCCTGCTCTGCAACGGTTTGAGGGCCGCCGTCAAGGTGGTCCGATCCATCGCCAGTAGCGACGACACTTCCGCCATATCGGGTGGTTTCGGGCGGTTCAGGGACATCATGAGCGAGAACTGCCCGTTGGTCAGGCTTAGCGGGCGTAACGCATCGTCAAAGCGTCGCGCCAGCGCCCTCGCTGCTCGCTGCACATGAAGACAGAGGCAAGAGTCACGGACCAGGAGTGTCGTCTCGTAAGCAGGGTTCGTAAGTCTTGACATAGTTGAATTATATTGATATCAACGTATCGCGCAAACGGCGCGGAGAGGGAAAGGCAGCCACGCTGCCCTTGTATCACGAGAGGGATCCTCTGTCCCAGGAGAAATCAATGAAGCTAGAGATGACCCGGACCGTCTCATTTCCAAGCCTCGTGCTGGCCGCCGCCTTGAGCCCCGGGTGGCCGCAGCAGGCGCAAGAGGCCAAAGCACCGTATCCGAGCATGGCGCCGCTTGAGCAATACTTGATCACCGATCGGAATGCCGAGGTAGCGCTGGCCCGGAGCGCGGCGCCGGAATCCATCTCACGCGATGCCGAGGTCATGGTGCTTGGACGGCAGGGCTACGAGACCGCCGTTAAAGGCAAGAACGGCTTCATGTGTATCGTGGAGAGATCGTGGACCGCCCCGATCGACGATCCCGACTTTTGGAATCCCAAGCTGCGGGGTCCGATTTGCTTCAACCCGCCCGCAGTACGTTCCTACCTCCCCCTTACTATCAAGAAGACCGAGTTGGTGCTAGCTGGACAGTCCAAAACTCAAATGTCCGAAGGTATAAGGGCCGGCCTCGACAAGAAGGAGTTGCCGACACCGGAATCTGGTGCGATGTGCTACATGCTGTCAAAGGATGGGTACCTGAGCGATCGTGACGGGCACTGGCACCCCCACCTGATGTTTTTCGTTCCGCAAACGGCGGCTCTGACTTGGTGTGCAAATCTGCCAGGCTCCCCCATTTTGGCGTCTCAAGACCCCGCTTCCCGATTGACGGTATTCCTGATCCCGGTCGCAAAATGGTCGGACGGAACGGCTGACGCACCGAACCCTATGTGAGGGATCAGGCTCCTCTCCGCCCGGCGCTACGCATCAGCCGCGCAGGTACTTGCTGAACCAGTCCAGCGTCCGCTGCCAGGCCAGCTTCGCGGCGGCTTCGTCGTAGCGGGGTGTCGTGTCGTTGTGAAAGCCGTGGTTGGCCTTGGGATATACGTAGCCTTCGTGCGGTACGCCGATGGCGGTCAGGGCCTTGTCGTAATCGGGCCACGTCGCCGCCAGCCGCGTGTCGAGCTCGGCGTGGTGCACCAGGACCGCCGCCTTGATCTTCGCGACTTCTGCCGGCTCAGGCACCCCGCCGTAGAAGGAAACGGCCGCCGCAAGGTCCGGAAGGCGGGTGGCGATCATGCTGGCGGTGCCGCCGCCGAAGCAGAACCCGACCACCCCGAGCTTGCCCGTGCTGTCGGGACGAGCCTTCAGCCAGTTGGCGGCCGCGACGAAGTCCTCCGCGAGCTTTGGTCTGTCCAACTTCTTGAACAGCTCGAGTCCCTTTTCGTCGTCGCCCGGATACCCGCCGAGCGATGTCAGGCCGTCCGGCGCAAGGGCCATGAAATCCGCCGTGCCGAGCCGCCGCGCGACATCTTCAACATAGGGATTGAGGCCGCGGTTCTCATGGACGACGAGGACCGCGGGCCATTTCGAGCCGCTCGCCGGCCGGACGAGATAGCCCTTGATCGAGCCGTTGCCCATGGGCGATAGTACCGTCGCGCTGTCGGTCCGGATGCGCTTGTCCTGCGGCGGCACCTGCTCCGCCCAAGCGTAGTTGGCCTGGAGCGACTCGAGGAGCGCCGCCGCCGTGAGGCCACCAACGGCGAACTTGCCGGCACGGTCCAGGAATGCCCGACGACTGATGTCACCGTGAACGTAGAGGTGAAACAGGTCCAGCACTTCCTGCGAGAAGTCGGACGCGTTCTTTCGTTCCATGGCGATGCTTCCTTCTTGGTCCTTGATTCACGCGGGTCGCTACCGCCGCCCTCGGCGGTTGGGGGCAAGACTAGCACACGTTCGTTTGCCGTTCCGAGGGGTAGAGAGCACGGTTGCGTTAGACCCTTCGATAGGAAAGGGTCACAGTTGTACCTCCCCACCTCGTCGTCACTATTTCCAGATGGTAGCGTGTCTCATGTACGTTGACACGGAAATACGGCTTCAGCACCGTCGCCGCTGCGGCCATGTGTTGAGGGATTGAAGCTAACCGCCCTCGAGGAGCACGGTCATGCTGAGACGTTGCTTCAATTGCAGCGCAGTAACGGTATTGGCGGCAAGTTGCCTGTTTGCGCAGACATCGGGGCCCGTCCAAACGTTTCCTCTTCGCGATACGACGGGCTTGATAGCGCCGAAAGTGAAGACGGAAGCAGTGAAGTACCTCGGACGCGAATGCGTCCGGGTCACCATCGAAGGGGAAGACCACGCGGGGATCGCGCTGCTGCCGGGAACCGACTTCCAAGATGGAGTGATCGAGGCGGATATCGCGCTGAAGACCACAACCCCCCCGGGGGTCAGGTATCCAGGCTTTGTCGGCATTGCCTTCCGCGTCAGGCCCGATGCTTCGCACTACGAGTTGTTCTACCTGAGGCCGGGAAACTCGGCGGCCGCGGATCAAGCGATGCGGAACCATTCAGTTCAGTACGTCTCGGAGCCAGGCTTCGGATGGTATCGACTGCGCCGGGAATGGCCGTGGGTTTATGAGTCTCATGCGGATCTTGCCATGGAGACTTGGACCAGAATTCGGGTCGAGGTGACCGGCCGCGCCGCGACACTCTATCTGAACGGATCGACCAAGCCGAGTCTGGTCGTGGACGGGTTGAAGGGCGAGGACTTGCACGGCGCCGTCGGGCTTTGGGGCTTCACCGACGAGGAGGCCTATTTTTCCAATGTGCGGATTACGCGCGCGGTGCCGCAGAACCTGAAAAACGGATCGGACGTCGCCGGTTCGTGGGAGATGCGGTATTCAAGCGACGCAGGTGGAATGGGCGCGTCCATGGAATTGCACCGCGACGGAAACAGAGTCAAGGGAACGTGGTCCGGCCCACTTGGAGAGGGGCGCGAGATAACCGGCACCTGGCGCGACGGTTACGTCGAGCTCTCGTTTGGGGGTGACTGGCCGAAGGAGAGCCGGCAAGGAGCCCCGGGTCCGGTCACTGCGTTCCTGACCGGTTGGATTGACGGCGATTCCGGCAAGGGGCGGATGCGCGTGGAAGGACGTTCCGATGGCGCATGGGCGGCGAAGCGGAAGGAGTAAGGCTGCTCCGCAATCCTGTACCCGAGGCTATTTGGGCGGCATCACTCCGTCCGCTGACGATGGCGGACCCTTGCCGGGCTCTACGAAGATGCGCACCTGGCGCGGCCGAACATAGAGCCGCTCGCCGGTTGTCGGGCGGAGGAGTTCGTACTGCTCGCGGGTCGTCTCGACGTGCACGATCCGGTCGTCTCCGGTGACGAGCTCGAGCTTGACCACGGCGCCGGCCGTGTTGGCGTAGCGCAGCGCGGCCCAGAATCCACCCCCCCCGCCCTCTGTCCGGTCCACCTCCAGCTCGTGGGGCCGCGTGTAGCCGGCGGCGGGGAGAGACTCCGCGTGGGGGTGCTCCGGGTAGTCGAGACGGAGGGGGCCGAGGATGGCCCGCCCGCCCTCTACGCGCCCCCCAAAGATGTTCACGTTTCCCAGGAATCCCATGACAAAGGGGGTGGCGGGGTGATCGAAGACCTCCTGCGGCGTTCCCACCTGCTCCACGCGCCCGTGGTTCATGACCACCACCCGGTCCGCGACCTCCAGAGCTTCCTCCTGATCGTGGGTGACGAACACGCTGGTGAGGCGGATCTCGTCGTGGAGGCGGCGCAGCCACCGCCGGAGCTCCTGGCGCACCTTGGCGTCCAGGGAGCCGAAGGGCTCGTCGAGCAGGAGCACCCGTGGCTCCACGGCCAGGGCGCGGGCCAGGGCCACGCGCTGCCGCTGCCCGCCCGAGAGCTCGGAAGGAAGCCGATTCCCGAGCCAGTCGAGCTGGACCAGCTTCAGGAGGTCCATCACGCGGCGGCGGATCTCCTTCTCCTCGGGGCGGCTGGCCCGCGGCCGGACGCGGAGGCCGAAGGCCACATTCTCGAAAACGCTCATGTGGCGGAAGAGAGCGTAGTGCTGGAAGACGAAGCCCACGGACCGATGGCGCACGTGGCGGGTGGTCGCGTCTTCGCCCTCGAAGAGTACCTGGCCCCTCTCGGCTTGTTCGAGGCCGGCGATAATCCGCAGCAAGCTGGTCTTCCCCGACCCGGAGGGGCCTAGCAGCGCCACGAGCTCACCGCTGGGGACGTGGAGGCTCACGTCGTTCACCGCGATGAAGTCCCCGAATTTCTTCGTGACGTTTCGGACTTCGATGCTCATTGCCCGGGCTCCGCAAGCGAGTCCGTCCGCCGGCTCGACCGCCACTCGACCAGGCTCTTGGCCACAAGGGTGAGGACGGCGACGAAAGTGAGCAGGGAGGCCACGGCAAAAGCGGCCTGGAAGTTGTATTCGTTGTAGAGGATCTCCACGTGCAGGGGCAGGGTGTTGGTCTTGCCCCGGATGTGCCCCGACACGACCGAGACGGCGCCGAACTCGCCCAGGGCGCGAGCGTTGCAGAGGATCACGCCGAACAGGAGCCCCCACTTCACGCTGGGGAGCGTCACGCGGTAGAAGGTGGTCCAGCCGCCGGCCCCCAGCACCCGCGCCGCTTCCTCCTCTTCGGGTCCCGCCGCCTGCATCACCGGGATCAGCTCCCGGGCGACGAAGGGAAAGGTGACGAAGATGGTGGCCAGGGCGAGCCCGGGAAGCGCGAACACGATCTTGAAGTCGTGGGCCTGTAGCCAGGGTCCCAGATATCCCTGGCGGCCGAAAAGGAGGATGAAGACCATTCCCGAGATCACCGGGGAGACCGCAAAGGGAAGGTCGATGAGCGTGATGAGGGCGTTCTTGCCCGGAAGCTCGAACTTGGCGATCGTCCATGCCGCGGCGACGCCGAAGACGAGGTTCAAGGGCACGGCAACCGCGGCCGTGAGCAAAGTGAGCCACAGCGCGGAGAGGGCCATCGGCTCCCTCACCGCGTTGACGTAGGCGGCCCAGCCCTTTTGCAGAGCCTCCGCGAAGACGGCGCCGAGGGGGACGACGAGAAAGACCGAGAGATAGGCCAGAGCCACCAGGGTGAGGACGACGCGAACGGCGACCGGTTCGGTGAGATTCCGCGGTCCATCCGCCCCACGATTCTGGACGCCGACGACGCTGGCCATGAGGTCGTTCCTCCTCAGTCCGATGCGAAGCGCATGCTCCACGACTGGAGGCGGTTGATGGCGAGGAGCAGCACGAAGGAGGCCACGAGCATCACCACCGCGATGGCCGTGGCGCCTGCGTAGTCGTACTGCTCCAGCTTGGTGATGATCAGGAGAGCGGAAATCTCCGTTCGCATCGGCATGTTCCCCGCGATGAAGACGACGGACCCGTACTCCCCGAGGGCTCGTGCGAAGGCGAGCGCGAAGCCAGTGATCCAGGCGGGGAGGATGGCGGGAAGGATCACCCGCCGGAAGATCTGCAGCCGGCTCGCCCCCAGACTTGCCGCCGCCTCCTCGAATTCGGGCTCAAGGCTGTCGATCACCGGCTGCAGCGTGCGGACCACGAACGGGAGTCCGATGAAAGTGAGGGCCACGGCCACGCCGAGAGGCGTGAAGGCGACCTTGATTCCCGCCTTCGCCAGCGGCCTGCCCAGCCAACCCGTTTCCGCATAGAGCGTCGTCAGCACAATTCCGGCGACGGCCGTGGGGAGGGCAAAGGGAAGGTCCACGAGCGCGTCCACCAACCGATGGCCCGGGAAACGATACCGCACGAGGACCCAGGCCACGATCAAGCCAAAGACGGCGTTGATGACAGCCCCCGCCAGCGAGGCGCCGAGAGTGAGCTTGTACGACGCCAGCACGCGCGGCGCGGTGACGGCAGCCCAGAAGCCGCTCGCCCCGAGGGTCGCGCTCCTCAGAAATAGTGTCGAGAGCGGGATCAGGACGATCACGCTCAGGTACAAGAGCGTGTATCCGAGGGTCAGCCCGAAACCCGGCAGAACGCGCGGGCGCGTCCAGGGAATCCTCAACACGGCACCCATTCCTCCGCTCCGGCGCGCTTCTTCTGCCTCCGAACGCCCGCCAGGTTGCGCCGGCTGGTTTCCCTCATTTCGGCTGGTAGATCTCGTCGAAGATGCCGCCGTCCGCGAAATGCCTCTTCTGTGCCTTCTGCCAGCCCCCGGCGATCTCATCGACCGTGGCGAGACTGACCCTGGGGAACGTCGACGCGTACTTCTTGGCCACGGCCTCGAGCCGCGGCCGGTAGTAGTTCTTGGCGGCGATCTCCTGCCCCTCAAACGTGTACAGGTATTCCAGGTAGGCCTGGGCGACAGCCCGAGTCCCTCTCTTGTCAACCACGCGGTCGACCAGGGCGACGGGGGGCTCAGCGAGGATGCTCTGGGACGGCACCACGATCTCCACCTTGTCCGGACCCAGCTCCTTGATGGCCAGGAACGCCTCGTTCTCCCAGGCCAGGAGGACGTCCCCGATCCCCCGCTGGACGAAAGTGGTGGCGGACCCGCGGGCGCCGGAGTCCAGCACGGGCACGTTCCTGTAGAGCCGGGTGACGAAGTCCCGCGCCTTCGCCTCGCTCCCCCCGGGCTGCCTGAGCGCATAGGCCCAGGCGGCCAAGTAGTTCCAGCGAGCGCCACCCGAGGTCTTGGGGTTAGGGGTGATGACTTGGATCCCGGGCCTGACGAGGCCGCTCCAGTCGTTGATCCCTTTCGGGTTCCCCTTGCGCACGAGAAATACGATGGTCGACGTGAAGGGAGAGCTGTTCTGCGGAAGCCGTTGCTGCCAGCCCTTGGCCAGGAGCCCACTCTCGGCCACGGCATCGATGTCGTAGGCCAGGGCCAGCGTCAGGACGTCGGCCTCGAGGCCATCGATGACGGCCCGCGACTGCTTGCTGGAGCCGCCGTGGGATTGCTGCACCTCGACCGTCTTCCCGCTCTTCTGGCGCCAGTACTTCGCGAATGCGGTGTTGAAGTCCTGGTAGAGCTCTCGGGTGGGGTCGTAGGACACGTTCAGGAGGGTCTGGTCGGCGGCCGATGCCAAGGTCGCAAGGGCGCCCAGAACGAGCGTGGCGAGGGCGTGCCGGGCGCGAGCATTCATGGCACGATCTGAACAACTCGGCCGTAGAGGGCCACGACCTCCACGGACCTGTACCGGATCGCCCGCACGGCGTCGACTACCTGCCGCTCCCAGCCACTAGTTTCGCTGATCGTGCTGTTATCTTGTATGTCCACGTTAGTACTAGACATTACGTGACTCGTCACTCTCTCGGGACTCGCTTCTTAGACGGCATTTCTCTGCGGACGACCTTCGAGGATCCGGCTATTGCGCTCGACAAGGTCGGCGAGGCTCGTATGGTCCAGGATCGCGGCGGCGGCGTTGCGCACGTCCAGAAATAGGTCGAAAAGGCCGGGGTGGCGGGGCTCGGTCTTGACCCGATGGGCCAGCTCTACGGCATCCCCAAGCGGGGCGAGCGGCCCGTCCACGACACGGATCACATCGCCCACCATGATTTCTCCGGGGGGTCGGCGAAGGCGATATCCTCCCTCGCGTCCACGCTCGCTCGCGACGATACGGGCGTTCTTGAGAGTCACCAGGATCCCCTCTAGGAATTTCTCTGGTATCGACTCAAGCTCTGCGATGCGATGAATCTTGACCAATCCCCCACCGTAAGCCTCGGCCAGGTGGGTGAGAGCCTTCATGGCGTACAGCCCACGGTGGGAGATCCTCATTGCATTCCTATCGAGTCAATAGGCTATATAGCCTCGACCGAATTGTCAAGGCTGTCCTGACAATCCGGGTTTCGTCCCCACTCTCGGTGCAGGGCGAGATGGGAAACCTCGAAGCCAAAGCGCCTGTCCGCTTGCGGGAGGAGCTTGCCGAAGACTACCATCGGTTGATTTACGCCGAGGGAGTCTCCCATGAGTCGAACCGCCCCGCTGACCCTCGCGCTCCTCTGCACGTCCCTAGGCGTCGTTCCGACCGTCGCACAGTCCGTGACGGAGAAACCCTCCACGACCTTTACTCTCTCCAATGGTCTTACCGTGGTGATCAACGAGGATTCCTCGGTGGCAAACGTCGCGGTGGAATTGTGGGTGCGGGCGGGCGTGCGCTACGAAGACGCCGGTCATTGGGGCCAAGCACATTTCTTTGAACACATCTTTGGCGCCACACGTACTCCACCGGCGCCGGGCCGCGTCCTTGATGGCAATGCGCAGACACGTCGCGATTTTTGCCGATACTATTTGCTGGTTGGCAGTGAGGCCCTCGAGTACGCCTTGGCTTTACAGGCCGATCGGCTTGACTACCCACTCGCTGCCATGACGGCTGAACGTCTCAAGGCTAATCGGGACATCGTCATCAACGAATACCGTGGCAATGAATCGCGTCCGTTTGGATTCGGGTCGGCAACAGATGTCAAGATGTTGGTCAACGGCTTCGGGTTGCAGCATCCATACGGCCGGCCGATTCAGCTCAACTCGGACGTCTCCACGCTGACAGACGCCGATATGCGGCGGTGGATCGCCGCACGTTACACGCCCGGCGAGGCCGTCTTGCTTATTGCCGGCAAGGTGTCAGTCGAGCGTGCACGCCCGCTCATCGAGCGCTACTTTGCGCCGATTCCCGCGGTCAAAGGCCTGCCCGCCGGTCCGCAAAGCCGACTGGTCGTGGAGCCGATTCAACCGACACCCCAGCGCCGCGAGCGGATGACTGTCGCAGCGCCGACGGGACAAGTTCTGGCTGTATGGAGCACACCCCGGTACGGCACGGCTGACGCCGACTATCTGACGCTTTTTGCGGAGATCCTCGCGGCGCCGGAGGTCGGTCGTCTGTATCTGCAGATGGTGTCGCTCGACACACTGGCCAGCACGACAGCTGCCGATGCGCAGATCGAGGAATTAGCAGGGTTGATTCGCGCGACGGTGTCGCTGCGGCCGGGGGCCAGTCCACAGAGAGCCGAATCAGTCTTCCTCAGTGTGGTCGATGAGTTGTCGCAGACCGGACCGACCGATTCGGAGCTGCGCACGGCGAAGGCGCGCCTGGCCACGCGAGAGGCGCGTCAGTGGGAGCGCCTAGGATTCCAAGGGTCGCGAATCGACTTGCTGGGCGAGGGGGCGCTCTACCTGGGCAACGCTGATGCCTATCGTGAGCGTGTCGAGCGCATTGCGAACGCGACCCGCGAGGATGTGGCGCACGCGGCTCGGATGTGGGTCCTCGGCCACGGATACGTCCTCAACGCAATTGCGCAAGCTTCTACCACCTCACCTGCCGATATTGATCGGACGCGCCCGGTATCGCTGCCGCCGGCCGTGCCGCCCAACTTGCCGCCGGTCATGGTGAAAACGCTGCCGGACAGTCTGACCCTGGCGACGATGGAGGTGCCAGAGTCGCGCCTGGTGAACGTCACGGCCACCCTCTCTCCACAGACGGCCAGAGCAACCGAGCAAATGCGCCGCATCGTTGCGCGGGCGCTTACGGATCGCCACCCCGAAAACCGTTCGCGGCGCGCGGAGGCATGGCGGGCGTGTATCGCCGCAGGAGGCGCCGTCGATGTTGCCGTGGATGGGGCTGCGACAACCATCACTATCGAAACACTGGTTGCCGGTACATCGCTGGCCTTGGAAGCAGCCGCAACGCTGTTCGTGTCCGAACCGTTAGACGGGGGCGCTGTAAGACGCGCCCTATCCGAAGACGAGGATCGTCGCGTGGCGCAGGACGCGACGACGCGTATTCGCGCGGCGCTTGCCGACCTTCTCGCTGGCGGCGAAGCGCGTGAGGGGCGAGACAACCGGGAGACCATCGCGGACGCGGCGATCCGGACGATGGTCTCAACGACCGGGGCGACTCTTATTGTCGCGGGTGGTATCCAATCATCGACTGTCGATGCAACCGTGAAGAAGCTCTTTGGTGACAGGAAAACCGTCCGAGCGGCCACCAACAATCAAGGGACACGACCGGCTCGGTCGATGGTCGGCGGCCCAGTCGCTTACGTCCTCGATGTTCCGGGTCGGCCCCAAACGCTGATCGCCGGCGGCCACAGCCTGGACCCGATCACGCCTGCGACATTCATCAAGGCACGACTCGCAACCGCGATCGTTGGCACGAGACTCAACGCGAACCTCCGCGAGCAGCGTCATTGGTCGTATGGAGCGCAAGCGATGCTAGCCGCGGCTTCGGACGGCACGCCGATGTTGTCAGTTGTGACCGAAGTGCAGGCCGACCGAACCGCGGATGCGATCGCAGAGATCCGGCGTGAGTTCGGTGCGACCGGCGGTGACAGCGAAACAGCGCGGTTGCCGTTCTATCGACGGGATCTCACTCGGCAGATCGTTGGCAGTGCGAACATAACGGCAGGCGTGGTTGATGCGCTGGTTGAGCTCACTCGCCGAGGTCTCCCCCTGACTTCCTATCCGGAATTGCTCCGTCAGGCTGCAGCCACCGATGAGACTGCGATCCGCGAATCCCTTAGTGTCTTGCACGCCGACGCACTGGTGTTCATTGTGGCAGGCGATATGGCGAGTCTGCGACCGCAGCTAGTGGCTGTCGGCATCACACCGATGCCGTTGCCTGAGTAACAAAGCGGGTAGGGAGACGGCCAGGTGCGGATAGGGCAGCGCTCCCTGCCGTAGGAGGTTGGAAGTGCGGATTCACACCATCGGGAACGTGCTCTTGCTGATCACCGGGGCGTCGGTCATCTCGGGATCACATGCCCAGACGACTGGAGGGAAGAGCGGCACCGCGGCTCAGGCGCCCCTCTCCCCCCGCGAGGCGCTCATCGCGCGCGCAAAATCGCTTGAGCTCGACACCCCGTACGTGCCACCTCCGGGCGACCCTCTTGAGCATCACACGGCCGGCTTCGCCAAAGTCATCTGCTCCGCGGTTTTCATCACTGGGCTCGATCCCGAGTTCGCCGCCGAGAACGTCGGGTACTTCACCAGCCCCTACGCTGAGCGCGCGAAGGTGGGAAGACCCGTGATCGATCGTATCGGGAAGACGGTGAGTGTGACGCTTCCCAGTGGCGTGACGCGCACGGCCAAGTATCTGGGTGACCAAGGCTGCGTGACGCTCCCCGCTGGAAAGTCCTCCGTGAATTTCACACCCCTGCCGCTCAAGAGCCAGCTCCCCGACGCTTCGACGCTGCCCTGGCCGATGGGCGACGTACCCGCCAAGGACGCCCTGGCGGCGGACATCGACACGGCCAAGGTCAAGCAAGCTGTGGATGCGGCCTTCGAGCCTGCCGAGGGCATGACGTCCGCCTTTGTGGTGACGTGGAGGGGCAGGCTCATTGGTGAGCGGTACGGCGAAACCATCACGGGGCACACGCCGCTCGAGAGCTGGTCGATGGGCAAGAGCGTGACGGCCACCCTCATGGGCATCCTCATCAAACAAGGGGCCTACGACCTGTGGCAGCGGGCGCCCATTCCCGAGTGGCAAGGGGAGGGCGATGCTCGCGCCAAGATCCGCATCGCCGACCTCCTGCGCATGTCGAGTGGGCTACGCATCAAGGCGCCCCAGGATCCAGACTACGATCCGTCAGGCACGTATCCCGACCACGTCTATCTCTACACGGGCGGCGTCGACTCATTTCACTACGCTGCCACCCGCCCGTTGCAATGGCCGCCCGGCATGGTGGGGCGCTATCACAACACCGACCCGGTCCTGATCAACTACCTCATCCGTCTGGCCGTCGAGAAACGGGGGGAAGAGTATCTCTCGTTCCCGCGGCGGGCCCTATTCGACAAGATCGGGATCCGAACCATAGTGATCGAAACGGACCCCTTCGGGAACTTCCTGACTCAGGGATACGATTTCGCGTCGGGACGCGACTGGGCCCGTCTCGGCAACCTCTACCTTCAGGATGGCGTGTGGAAGGGCGAACGGATTCTTCCCGAGGGATACGTCAAGTTTGTGTCCACGGTCGCGCCGGCGTGGGAGGCCGACAAGCGGCCCGTCTACGGCGGCTTCTTCTGGATCAACGGCGAAGGCGCGTTCCCAGTCCCTAAAGAGGCGTACTTCATGGCCGGTGCCGGGGGACAGACCACGCTGATCATTCCTTCGCACGACCTCGTGGTCGTTCGGCTGGGCCACTTCAAAGGCAGCGAACCCGGAACGCAGAGCCTGCGGAGAGCTCTCGCAATCCTGATGGAAGCCGTACCACACCGGCCTGGCGTTCGCTGAGCAAAACTCCGCCAAGGGTCGGGCCTACAAGTACACGATGGGCTCTTCGCATGGGAAGAAGCCCTTCAGCCCAGCACGGCCTCGAGAAGGGGAAGCATCCGCGAGACCCTTCGAGCGCGGATGACCCAGTCCCAGAGGGGCTCGAACTTCTTCCATCCCCCGGCGTAGGCCAGGTGGCGAAGCCGTCCGCCCCACGACCGCGTCGTGGACGCGCTCCGAAAGATCGAGCCCCAGCGATAGAACTCCCGGTAGGCACGCCAGTAGCCTGATTCCAGCTCCCCGGCCCGCATGCCGCGGCCTTCGAAGACCACATGCCGCGTGTCGTAGAGGTCCCAGTCCCGGTGGAGGATGCGCCCGGCCGCTTCCATCCGCTGAAACAACGCGGTGCCCGGATAGGGAGTGAGGATGTGGAAGGTCGCGGTCTCTATCCCCTCCCCGATGGCCCAGCCCACGGTCCGGTCGAACACCGAGGCGTCGTCCTCGTCCATCCCGAACACAAAGCTGCCGTTGACCATCACTCCGAGGCTATGGAGCCGGCGCACGGTCTCGCCATAGTCGCGGTGTAGGTTCTGCACCTTGCCCTGGGCGCGCAGGCCCAGAGGGTTGAGCGTCTCGAAGCCGACGAACAGGCTGCGCAGGCCAGAGGCGACGGCCTTTTCGAGCAAAGCCGGCTTCAGCACCGACTGCACCGTGCCCGCCGCCTGCCAGACGCGCCCCATGCCCCGCATGCCTTCGAAGAGCGCGGCCGCAAAGCGCACGTCGCCGAAGAGATGGTCGTCCAGGAAGTAAAGGTGGCGGCCGGGCAGGCGTTCGATCTCCGCGAGAGCCGCGTCCACCCGCTGGGTGTAGAAGCCCCTCCCGCCCTCGAAGAACGCCTCCTTGTAGCAGAAGTCGCAGGCGTGGGGGCAGCCACGCGAGACGACGATGGAGTTGGGCACGAGGTAGAGGTGGCGCCGGATGAGGTCGCGGCGGATCGGGGGGAGACCCGCGAGGGTCCGGACGCGCGAGCGGTAGACCGGCTGGGGCCGCCCGGAGGAGAAGTCGGCCAGGAACTGGGGCCAGGTGTCCTCGCCGGGGCCGAGGAAGATGCTATCGGCGTGCGGGGCCGCCTCCTCCGGGAGCGAGGTCACGTGGAGGCCACCGAGAGCGACGTAGGCGCCTTTCCTCCGGTAGTGGTCGGCTAGGCGGTAGGCCCGTTTGGCGGAGGTGATGTAAACCTGGATGACCACCAAGTCCGGCTCGTCGTCCAGGTCGAGGCGCTCCACGTGCTCGTCCTGGAGCCGGACCTCGTCCTCCTCGCGCAGGTAGCCGGCGAGGGTAGCGAGACCCAGGGGAGGGAAGAGCGAGTACTTGATGGGACGGAAGAACGGGCTCACCGCCTCGGTGAGGGCGGGGAGGATCATCTTCACTCTCATGGCCGGCCGCGATCCGCGGTCACGACGCCCAGGACCTGGACCGACACCAAGCGCCTCCGGGGTCCGTCGAGCTCGACCAGGAAGACGCTCTGCCATTGCCCGATGTCGATCTCCCCTTCCGCGACGTTCAAAGAGACGGAGGCGCCAAGTACCAGGGCTCGGGCGTGGGCGTGTCCGTTGGGTTTCTCGTCCGAGAGCGGAGCCTCCCGCGCCGCGAGGTTGTTGTGGCGGTAGGGGACGCCTTCGGGGGCCCAGCGCTCGAGGAGGTGAGCGAAATCCTCGAGGAGAAAGGGCTCGTTCTCGTTCACGACCACGGCGGCGGTCGTGTGCCGGCTCTGCACCATGACCATTCCTTCAGATACGCCGGACCTCCGGACCCGCTCCGCCACCAACTCCGTCAGGTCGATGAACTGCAAGGGCTTCTCCGTCCGGAGGTGGATGAGGTCGCGGCACACGCGGAGAACGGCCGCTTCCCGCACGCTCACGAATAGGCTCGCGGCCATTCGCTCTCCTTCTCTCGCCTGCGACCGAGGCGTCAGGGCAGAAGCTAGGCCCGCGGGCTGAGGGAGACGTGAGGGGGATGTGAGGGTTGGGTCACGGTGTCAGGAAACCGAGGATCGGGGACGCCGGGTCAGACCCAAGACGAGGCCGGAGCCGAAGAGGAGACCCTCCCAGGCGCTGATCACCACACGGGTGAAGAGGCCCGGCTCGTCCTCCCCCAACAAGCGCGACAAGGGGGCGAGGCCCACCTGCGAGCCCGGAAAGGCATTGGCCATGAAGTCGAGGCTCATGGCGCCCAGGTAGCTGCCCGTCGCCGCGAGCGCCACTGCTGCGGTGGCACAGCTAAGACCCGTGACCAGCACGGCGAGGGCACGCGCCGGGCCGCGCGGGGCGGCCATGCCACCTTCCGCCCGCGAGGTAGCGAGCGCGTAGCCAAGGCCGGTGGCCGCGCCCAGCACGAACCCCTCGAAGCCGCCCGCGACCGCCGAGAGGTCGCGGCCGAAGAGCCCCTGGATCGTCCACAGCGCAAGCAGGTGCGCTCCGGCGCCCACCGCGCCTCCACCCAGGGCTCCGAAGACGACAAGGGCGATCCCCCGGAAGGACCGGACGAGCACTTCGGCCGCGGCGAGGCCGGCCCCGACGCCGGCGGCACCCAGCCCTCCGATGGCGAGCCCGACCAGGCCGAGGACGACGGACACACTGTCGGCGGCGCGCGAGCCCGGCCCCAGGCGAAGGGCGAGGCCTCCCAGGAACCCAGCGATGAGCCCAGTAACCGCGCCTCCCGCGACGGCGCCCGCCCAGCGGGCGCCCGCGAGCCGTAGAGTCCGCCGCAAGCGCAGCCAGGCCAAGAAGCCGATCGTCGCCGGCAGGCCCGGTTGGCCGAGGAGAGGTACGGGGCCGGCGCCCGCGACCTCCCAGCGTGTGTCGCGAAGGAGGGCCCGCGCCCGCGCGTGCCCTGGACGGCGGTCCAGGCCCGCCAGCGCCTCTTCGGTGCCGAGGGCGTGAAGCGACTCCGCCGCCTCCCGCCGCTCCTCGCCGTCGAGGGGGCCCGGAGCCAATAGCCGCTCGAGAGCCGCCCCGAGAGGATCCGGCTCCGCCGCGGGCGGGGGCGTTTCGGGCGGGCGCGCGCCGGCGCTGGCGGCAACAGGGAGCACCGATTCCTCGTCCGGCTGCTCAACAACTTCAGAAAAGACGAAACGGTACCCGTGGCGCGACAGCGTGCGAATGAAGACCGGGTCGCGGGGGTCGTCCCCGAGCGCCCTGCGGAGGGTCCGGACTGCCTGGCTGAGCGCCCCGTCCGTGACGACGACATCTCTCCAGACAGCGTCGAAAATCTCCCGCCGGTGCACGGCCTCCCCCCTCCTCTCGACCAGCATCACCAGGAGGTCGAAATAGCGCGGGATCAAGGAAACCTCGCGCGGGCCCCGGAGAAGCACGCGGCGGGAGGGCGAGAGGACGAAGTCAGCGAAAACATAGCGCCGCCTCCCGGAAACCGCGACGCTCACCACGGCTCGTGCTCCCCCGCGGCGTGCACAATCAAAGAATGTCGAGCGAGACTGCGGCCCGCCCGGCGATCCTTCAAGTAAGCCGCTCTGTTACGGGCAGCTCCGAAGACCGTTGTTTTGGGGCCGTTTGCTATCGGAACCCCCTGATGCTCTCGTTCATTCAGGACCCTTTGGAGGACCGCCTACGGCCCTCCAGGTACAAACAAAAGCGTCATCCCGCGCCTCCCATACTTGCGGAGAAAGCCAAGAGTCCATTGGAACGTTGCGTGGGTTTGGGTCGACGAAACCCCAAAATCGGCCGTCCGGCATCGGAAGCCCGCGCGCGCATACAGCGTCTTGCTGTTCGAAATGTCCGTTGATTAGAAGCTTCATCGTTCGCTCGACAACCATCTGTCCACTTACCAGCCAAATCGTGACCTCGGAGGTGCCGACGCCCAAGGCGAGCCGCACCGGCTGAATGCGGTCACCGATGCGGGCCCGCAGCTCGTCCACGGCCGCGCGCTCCTCCTGTGTGAGCGGCGAACGAAATGGCATCTCGTCGAAACTCGTGACTAACAGTTCGCCGAACGGCGATGGCGGCAACGTCCAATCGGAGCAGTTGAGCGCGTACGCCGTCGCGATCTTCTGGTTATTGAGTTCAGCTGGCCGCTCAAGTTCGGCTATCGCGTTCAGGTTTTCGGGTCGACCGCTCAATAACCATGCGCGCCGCGGCTCGCCGGCCAAAGCGGCGCAGATGCGCAACTCCTGGGTCGTCGCTTCTATGACCTCGACTTGGCGGAAAAACGGCTGCTCGATCTTGTGCACCAGACTCTTCTCGAGGAATCCCGACAGCTCGGGTAGCTCGTGGGCGACTTCACGGCGCAATGCCTCGCAGTCCTCCGACGAGAGCACTCCTGCGAGCTTGGCACCAAGAAATGCAGCGCGGTGACAGGGCTTCATCCCACGCAGCAGAAATCGCACCTGGTAGAAGACCCAATTGGGCCCAGAGATGGAGACCTGGTCCTGGATCCCATCTTGTCCGCCGGACCTTTCCGAGGGTTGTTGGCATTCGATCTCGCGCAGAAACTCTTGCGCCGCTTGTTGGGCTTCCTTCTCGGTAGCGTGTTGGGACACGGGGTAGTCATCCCCGGCAAACGTATCCCAGCCGACGACCTTCCAGGGCTTGTCAGTCGTAGGCTCCATTTCCCTCCCCCCGCAGTCACCCAGGCCGCTGTCCAGGACGGCGGGCTTGGTTGAGGTCGCCGCTCCCACGGTGCCATTCCTGGGAAGGGCTGGCGGGCGATCAGAGCGCTGAGATCCGAGCTGTCACACGCGCGGCAAGCACCGCCGCGAAGGGCGTAGGGTGCTGCGCTCGCGGCTTCTGTTGAAAAGGCGGCGCACATGACTCAGCGAGGTGTGTTCGTCAAGATTCGCCACGCGCGATGGTACTTCCTGACCCGCTCGAGATCCCGATCGGCGAGCTCGTCGATACGCCTCACATCCATGTTGTCTTCGAGGTCTGCGAGCTTGACCCTGCGGCCGATCGGGTTGGCGGCCGCACGCGCGACGAAATCGTCGTAGCTTTCCCCCTCTCGGTGCGTGACGCTCTCGACCGCCGTCAACACCACTTCCGGGAATCCGTTCGAACGCAGCTTGTCGATACTCCAGTCGGTATCCTCGACTACGTCGTGGAGCACAGCGACCATCATTTCCGCCTCGGTGTCCATGCGCAGCATGATCCGCAGCGGGTGGAGGATGTAGGGGGCACCCGACTTGTCCTTCTGATCGATGTGAGCCTGAGCAGCCACAGCGATGGCTCTGGCAAGGGTGGACATGAATCACCTCGCGGATATTATGCACCCCTGGTAAGAGCCGCTGTCGCCCTGCTGCCAAACCGTAGATCCAGTGGACACCCGGCGCCCCAGGAACGTAATCTCAGTGTCAGAAACGGGAGGAACGCGATGAACAGACCGGCGCTATTGGCGGGAGTCCTGATCCTTGTGGCCGGATCGGCGAGCGCCCAAGACCTCGCTTCGTTCGAGAAGCGCGTCACCGTTAAAACCCTGGACAACGGCCTGACCCTGGTAGTTTGCGAGCGGCCCGAGGTGCCCGTGTTCTCGTTCTACACCCACGTGGATGTAGGTGCCGATCGTGAGGTTCCGGGGATCACCGGGCTCGCCCACATGTTCGAACACATGGCCTTCAAGGGGACCGACGTCATAGGCACAACCAATTACGGAGCGGAGAAGGTGGCCCTCGAGAAGGTCGAGCGCGCCTATCTGTCCTTCGACTTGGAGCGCCGGCGCAGTCCGGGGCGCGACGAGACGAAGGTGGCAGAGCAGGAAAGGGCCTGGAAGAACGCGCTGGCCGAGGCGAACAAATATGTCGTGACCAACGCGTTCGGCGAGATCGTCGAACGAGAGGGCGGGGTCGGACTGAACGCCTTCACGAGCAGCCAAGAGACCGGCTACTTCTATTCTCTGCCCTCGAACCGTCTCGAGCTGTGGGCGTATCTTGAATCGGAGCGCTTCCTGAAACCAGTGATGCGCGAGTTCTACAAGGAGCGCGACGTCGTCCACGAGGAGCGGAGGATGCGCACGGACAGCCAGCCCATAGGACGACTGATCGAGGAGTTCCTGGCTGCGGCCTTCACCGCGCATCCCTACGGCCAGCCCGTTATCGGCTGGCCTTCCGACCTCGAGTCCTTCTCGGCGACGGATGCCATGGAGTTCTATCGCCGTTACTACGTGCCCGCAAACATGGTGGTGACCGTGGTGGGTGACGTCCGGCCCTCCGAAGTGGTGCCGCTGGTCGAAAGATACTTCGGCCGCCTCCCCGCGGCACCCAAGCCAGAGCCGCTCCGCACCATCGAGCCTCCTCAGCGGGCGGAGCGGCAGGTGATCCTGCGCGAGACTGCTCAGCCCTATTACATCGAGGGCTACCATCGGCCCGACTCGCGGGACCCGGACGACGCCGTCTACGCCGTGATCAGCAACCTGATGTCGGAAGGTCGGACCTCTCGCCTCTACCGCTCTTTGGTCCGCGACAAGAAGATCGCGGCCGGAGCCTCGGGGTTCAGCGGGCTGCCCGGCAACAAGTACCCGCACTTGTTCGCCTTCTTCGCGATCTCCACACCGGGCCACACCCCCCAAGAGCTGGGTGACGCCATCGGGGCCGAGGTCGAGCGCATCAAGAGCGAGGACGTGACCGACGACGAGCTGAAGATGGTCAAGACCCGAGTCAAAGCAGACCTCATCCGCCGACTCGGAAACAACAACGGGTTGGCCTTCCAGCTCGGCCAAGCGCAGGCGCGGTACGGCGACTGGCGGGAGTTGTTCCGCAGCGTCGATCACATCGGTAGGGTCACGAAGGCCGACATGAGAAGGATCGCCCAGAAGGCGTTCGTTCCGGAGAACCGGACGGTCGGGATTCTCGAGTCAACGAAGCTAGCGGGCGGCCCCCCAGGGCAGGGAGGCAAGTGATGGGTCCCCGACGGACGATTCTGGCAGTGCTCTTCGCGCCGCTTCTTATTCCCTGGCCGGCTCTTGCCCAGCCGGTCTCCACCGACTGGAAGCAAATCCGCAAACCGGCGCTGCGCCCCTTCCAGCCCGTGCAACCAAAGCGGGTAATGGTCGGCAACGGCCTCGTGATGTTCCTCCAAGAAGATCGCGAGCTGCCTCTTATCCACGCCACTCTTCGCATCCGCGGTGGCTGGCGGGAAGAGGACGCCGCGAAGGTCGGGCTGGGCGGCATCTATGGTCGGGCCTGGCGCACCGGAGGGACAAGGAATCGCACAGGCGACCACCTCGACGACTTCCTCGAAGCTCGCGCTGCCCACGTCGAAACCAATGACGGCCTCGACTCGTCGACGGTGAGCCTCGACTGCCTCAAGGAGAACTTCACCGAGGTCCTTGATGTCTTCCTGGAGCTCGTCCGGGAGCCGGAGTTCAGGCAAGAGAAGATCGAGCTGGCGCGCCAGCAGCTGAGTACGATCATCGCCCGCCGCAACGACAGCCCGCAGTCCATCCTGTTCCGGGAGTCGAATAGGCTGGGCTACGGCGCGGCATCGCCCTACGGACGGCTGTTGGAGTACGCCACGCTGAACGCCGTAACGCGCGACGACCTCCTCGCCTGGCACAAGACTTACGTCCATCCCAACAACATGATCCTCGGCGTGGTGGGCGATTTCGACGCCCAGGCGATGGAAGGGACGCTCCGCAAGGCCTTCGGCTCGTGGCCCAAGGGACCCGCCGCGCCGAAGGCCAAGGCGAGCCCGACTCCCACCGCGGCGCCCGGCTTGTACTTCATCGCCAAGGACGACGTGAACCAGTCCAACATCCGAATGGTCCACCTGGGCACGACCATGGACAATCCCGACTACTACGCGATCACGGTAATGAACGAGGTGTTTGGCGGCAGTTTCGCGGCCCGCCTTTTCACGAACGTCCGCTCCAAGAAGGGCCTCGCCTATGCAGTGGGAGGCGCTGTCGGCGTCGCTTACGACCATCCAGGGCTGTTCTCGGTCTTCACGTCCACGAAGAGCGGGACCACTGCCACTGCCATCGACGCCCTCTACGAGGAGATCGACAACATCAAGAAGGTACCGGTGACGGGGGAGGAGCTGCAGCGGGCCAAGGAGTCACTCCTCAACTCGCACATCTTCCGCATCGATTCCCGGGCCAAGGTCCTGTTTGAGAAGATGACCTACGAGTTTTACGGCTACCCCCTCGACTTCCTCGAGCGCTACCCCGCTGGGGTCGAGAAGGTCACCGCCGCGGATGTCGCACGGGTCGCGCAGCACTACATCGACAAAAACAAGTTGGCTGTCCTCGTGGTCGGGAAGCAGACGGATTTCGACCGGCCCCTCTCGTCCTTCGGCCCGGTCACAACCATCGACATCACCATCCCGCCGCCGGCCCACAACAAGAAGGCAGGTACATCCCGATAGGGATCCGGTCGGACTACGGGCAGTTCGCGTTGACGGTTTGTTATGGGTGCCAGGAAACGGCCCGCGGTGGCCACGTCCGGGATTTAGGTCGCGGGCGGCCCTTAGCGATCGCTTCTCAGGGCCGAGGTTGCCGCACAGTTCGGCACTGGTTCAAGCTCGCCGCGGCCTATGCCCGATCCCGTCCCCGGGAAACCCCTCCCGGCCTCCGCGCCGGGGAGGACGAGTCGACCGATCGACCGTCCCGCTACCCGACCTTTTGCCCGATCGCCCAGGCGTAACCATCAGGATCTTCGAAAGAGACCTCCTTCATTCCATAGGGCTGGGTCACCGGTCCTTCATACGTGACCCCAGCCGCCTTGAGGCGGCGCTCCTCGACCGCCAAGTCGTCGACGGAGAGGTACAGAAGAATCGTGGCCCGAGGCTTTGTGCCCTGGCGCCGCTGCAACTCCTGTGTTCCTGGGCTCTTGGGCGACTCGACCATGATACGGAAGCCATCGCGACTCATCATCGAGAAGAAGGGCCCGTCGGGCCCCGCCGCCCGATCCACTTCTTCGACGCCCAGGGCCTTCTTGTAGAAGGCCACACTCCTCTCCAGGTCGCTCACGAAGAGGTCCGGGCTCAAGTTGGCGGTCATGCACACCCTCCTTTTCGCGGGCACCAGCCCGCAATCACGAGGATGCAGACAAGCAGTGACAGCCTGTTGTCAGGAGGATCGCGGGATGGGCTCGCTTTCCTTGAGCCGGACGAAGTCCTCCAGGGAGACTCCGGGCCGTAGGGTGAAGTACTTACCGGTGGCCTCGGCCTTGAGCATGCGGTCCACACGAAAGACCCGCAGGTCCTCCCGCAAGCGACAATAGGCGGGCACGAGCCAGACGTCGCCCAGACGGACGACCCCGAGGGGTTCGATGGCGCGCTCGGTGGCCATGCCCCGCGCGACGCCGTGATACCGAATCGTGACGACCTCGCGCCGCTTGACTGCTTCCATGAAGAGAGTGAGCGGGCCAGGGTCTCTCGGGCCCAGGGAGGGCATCAGCACGGTGCTTTCGTGATCACGAACACCGCGTACCGCCTCCGGGCCGAGCGCCGCCTCGAGCTTCAGAGTGGCGGAACGCAGTCGCGCCTTGAGGGCGTTGTCGGCCACCGTGTTGAGGAGCCGAGCGCCCATGACCAGGGCCTCGGCTTCGGCCGGCGCGAGGGCTAGGGGGCGGAGCTGGCTACCGGGCGGGAGGAGGTAACCGTCCCCTGCCGCCCCCGCAACCGGGAAGCCACCCTCGTGTAAAGCCCGTACGTCGCGGTAGACCGTTCGGAGGCTGACGCCGAAACGTCGGGCTAGTTCCTCCGCCTTGAGCCGCCGCCGCGCCGAGAGGAGGAGGGCGATGCCCAAAAGCCGGTCCAGGCGCTTCACACCTGCTACGCTACCCCAGGTCGGCCTTGGCTGGGCTTAGAAATCAGCCACGCCTCAGGACCTTGCGCATCGCCGGTCCCCCCGGGGCCACGCGACCGGCACACGTCGCCTCCCCGGAGGCGGCCCCCTCGGAGCGCTTGGCCGAACGCGACCCCCGGCAGCCGGTTGCGACCAGCAGAGGCTGCCCAAGGCTATCGGACCTGCCTCGGCGTCGGTTCGTGGTACCGTGGCGTCCTGACTCGCCCACATGACGGGCGCTACGGCCAGGAGGGCCGGAAGTAAGGCACGTGGAGCGTCGAGACCCCCGCCGACGTTTGGCGGACGCCGCGGGAAGCGTGAACGGCACATTCAGGACGCCGACTCCGATCTGCGTCTTGGTCCGTGTAGCCCGCGGCTGCCGATTCGATTCCAGGGAGCGTTCCGAGGCGCCGGTGCCGAATGGCCTGCCCTCCCCGGGGGACACTGCCTGCCGAGTCAGGCCGTAACTCATTGATTACAAAGGACACGGCGCGTCGGAGCTCTCGGCACACTGCTTGCTCAATGGAGATGTGGGCGCCGGTGCTGAGCGTGCCCGGACGGAGTCGATCATGAATAAGCCAGTGCTAGTCCTAATGATGGCGGCGTTGGCGGTACCCGCGATGGCCGACGAGGGGTACGACTCGCACTCCTACGCTCCCACCGCCCGAATCCGTTACGTCGAGCCGTCGGTGACGCTGCAGAGGTACTCTTCTGACGACGGCTCGCAAGCCTCCTCGGAAGAGGCTCAAGCCAATGTCCCGTTTCTCCCGGGCGACCGCATGTGGACCGACAACGCCGGGCGTGCCGAGCTGCAGTTGGCAACGGATGTCTTCATCCGCATGGACACCCAGAGCTCCCTGGAGTACGTCTCCGAGGGAGCCCGGCCAGCCTTCCGGGTTGACTCGGGAGGGTTGTACGTTCATGCGCGCCAAGGCGGCGACCTGACCATAGAGACGCCCGGAGGGCTCGTGACGCTCCAGCGAAGCGGCGTCTACCGCATCGATGCGGACTCAGGTGAGACGCGTCTCACCGTGCTGCAAGGAAGCGCGTCGCTTGACTCGGGAAATCGCCAGGTCGATGTTCCAGGCGGGGAACGAACGTACGCCCAAAAGGGGGAGCCCCCGGAAGATCCTCAGCGCTTCGACCGCGCGGACAGTGATAACTTCGCCTCTTGGGACCGCACCCGCGAGAGCAGCGTCGCTGCCTACGCGGGCGAGAGTCGGCGCTACCTTCCGGCAGAGGTCGCATCCTACGCCGACGATCTGGACGCCAACGGCAGTTGGGCTGACGACGCCGAGGTCGGCCGCGTTTGGCGGCCAAACGTCGACGCGGATTGGTCTCCCTACTCCGACGGGCGCTGGACCTGGACCGTCTACGGCTGGACTTGGTGCCCCTATGAGACCTGGGGCTGGGCTCCCTTCCACTACGGCCGCTGGGGTTTCGGCGCGCGGCTCGGCTGGTACTGGATCCCCGGTTCGGTCTGGGGGCCGGCCTGGGTCTCTTGGGCCCACGGCGGAGACTACGTGGGCTGGTGCCCCCTGGGCTTCCATGACCGGCCCGTCATCGGCATAGGCGTCAGTGGGGGGCGGTTCGGCGGGCGGGCCTGGTTCTATTCTCGCCGTGCCGACATCCTGGCGCCGCAAATCGCGCGGCACCGAATCTCAGCCAGTCCGGCGGTGGTCGGCGCAGTTAGGGTCTTGTCGTCTTCTCCCGTTGCCCAGCCGTCACGGGACTTCCGCACCGTCCACACCGTCCACGCGATGCCCGTGCCCACGGCACGGCTACGCAGCCAGAGCGCGCCTCTCCCCTCGCGGTCCGCGATTCGCGGCGCGACGACTCCAAGAGACGGCGCCCGCGTCAGGATCCCGGAACGGTCGCCAAACGCGCGTCCGCAGGCTGGAATCGGCCGCACGACGGATCGGAATGGCCGGAGCACGTCCACCGCTCCCCGGCAGTTGCAGAACGAGCGTCCCGTTCCTCGGAGTCAGGACGGCCGCACCACAGACAGCGGAGGGTTCAACAGCGGCACGTCGGCTCGCCGCCGTGTCGACGCTCCGCCTCCGTCGGCTTCGCAAGTGCGGCAGAGTGAACCCCGTGGGCAAACAAGCGGTTGGAACCGGCCTTCAGTCCGTCAATCTGCGCCCCGCCCGGTAGAGAGGGTCACGCCTCCTGCGGCCCGGCCGGCCCCGAGTCGATCCCGCGATTACGGATCTGGGTTTGGAAATCGGTCCTTCCAGCCGCCTCGTCAGCAGCCGATGACCCATGCCCAGGTGTCCAGGCCACCCCGCGCGGACAGTGGGCCACGGTTCAGCCAACCGCACTCTGCACCTCCGCACGCCGAGTCGCGGCCAGCTCCACGTCCGGCCCAGGCGAGCGGACGTGACCGGAACCCCCACGGCCGCTGAGCGGGCCGGAAAAGGAGCCATGCTTTCGCGGCGTCGCCGGAGCTTTCCAGAGCAACCGTCAGCCATCCCCGGGGCCGGTCACTATCCGCGCGCTCGATGACCCCCGGCCCCGACCGCTATTTCCCGTGCTTCCCGTCGAACTCGGCGCTATGCTCGCGCCGAGGAGGTGTCTATGCACGGGATTATCTTCTCGGAACTGAGGAAGTACGTGGACAGCAAGCTGGGCGGGGACGCCTGGGCCGGCCTGCTCCAAGCCGCGGGCCTTCCCGGGAAGCTCTACATGCCCATCCACACCTACCCGGATCAGGAAGCGGTGGCCCTGGTCTCGGCCGCGGCGAAGATCACCGGGCAGCCGGTCGACGGCGTGCTCCAGCACTTCGGTGAGTTCATCGCTCCCGACCTCCTGCGGATGTATCGAGCGCTGCTGAAGAAGGAATGGAAGACCCTGGATATTCTCGAGCATACGGAGGAAACGATTCATCGAGTAGTGCGCTCCCAGAACCCCGGCGCGGAGCCGCCTCGACTGCAGTGCACGCGCCTGAGCGCCACGACGCTCGTGATTGCCTACACTTCGAACCGAAAGATGTGCGGGGTAGCAAAGGGCATCGTCCGCGGCATCGCGGCCGAGTTCGGCGAGAAGGTGGTAATTTCCGAGTCGACGTGTATGCTCAAAGGGGGAACCAAGTGCGAGATCTCCGTTCGTCTGGAGTCGTGAAGAAGCTGCGGTCCCGGTGAACCCGCGTCCGGGTGGCCGCGCGTTGGGCAGGCTGGAGAATTCGCCAGAACGATGCCCCGGCCGCGAAGATCGGTGGATCTCACCCCGCGTCCGGTCGTAGTACGATGATGTGAGTGCGGGGAGTGTGCGAAACGCCTCGCAGCTTGACGGACTCAGGAGGGGCGTCAACGACGTGGGCGCCGACTCCGCCAGAGGTCATCGCATGAGGCACAGGAAAGCAACCAAGAAGAGGGTCGGGAAGCGGGCCGATCTGAAGATGGCTGGGCCGAGGCAGAGCCGTCGGGCGACCAAGGCTCGTACCTCCGCTGCGGGGGAGCGGGACGAGGGAGTCATCGACCTTTTCGTGAACACCTATCGTTCGCTCGGCTAGGCAGCTCGTGGCGCTCCGAAGTCGGACCAGATTTGTGGCCGGCTTCCTCGGCGAGTTCCTCGAGACCCAGTTTGTCGGCGGTCAGCTCACGGCTGACGAGTACCACTCGCGCAAACGCAGACTGGAGACCGACGCACGGAAGTTGAGCAGCCACCTTTTCGCGAAGACTTCCAGTGTCGACGACCCGGATCTTGGATCCTTGACGCTGCGGATGCTGCGGGAGCCCGATCTGCGGGAGTTCCCCTTTATCCAGGTAGTGCCACGCACGACAAATCGCCGGCGGATCAGGTGCTTCGTCGGGCACCGCTTCACGGCGAACATCGAACGAAGCCTCCGCTACAATCTGCGGCATCTCCTCGAGCCGTACCGGATCGACCTCGAGTGGTCGGGCTACGACATCAGCGCCCACGACGTCTTCGAGGACATCATCCGCCGCATCCGCACGGCAGAGATGTGTCTTTTCGACAACCTCGGGACGCTCAACCGTCCGAACGTCTACGTGGAGGTGGGGATCGCCTATGCCCTCGAGCGGCCCCTCATCGTGTGCGAATACGTCGGGAAGCGCCGACCCCACGCGGTGCCGGACACGGCGAGCGTGCCCTCCGACCTGGCGGGGATCCTCACGGTTCGGTATCGCACGTACGAGGAGCTTTGCCGGCAACTCTACTTCAAGCTACCGCTGTTCCTTAGCCGACATCAGCTCGTAGGCTAGCTCCGAGCGGCGGAGGGTCGCGATTGACTCCGAATCAACCGAGTTGCCTGTGACTGGGTACCCCGACTTCCCGTGTGGCGGCCCACGCTCCCGGAACCCACGGTAGGGGCGCAAGGCCCTAGCTTCCTCACCACCCGGTTCGGGCTCTCCTTAATTAAAGATCAGAGGGGGGGCGTCTCGACCTTGCCCAGCCCGTAAAAGTCCCTACCCGCCCAGGCGATTGTCCCGCTGCCCGCCTCGCTTCTGAGGGTTGCGCCACTGCGTCCCGCGCGAACACGCAAGGAAGACTGTGTTCTAGCTCACTGGACCTGCCGGGCGATTACTGTATACTCTCAACTCCTCCAAGGAAACGGGTTGGGCCTCTGCGTCCTCGGACACAGGGGTGTCAAATCCGTGATTGCTCTCGAAAAGAGCTGGGAGTTCGTGCCCTGCAGAACGTCAGACCGAGTCTCCGCGTTGGCCTCAGTCTTGGTCTCTTGGCTTGGGCCATTCCGGCTTGGGCCCAAGCTCCACTGCGCAAGATCGGCGAAGCCGATCTTTCCATCCTTGGCGTCTCCGCGACCGTCGACCCCCTGAACCCCTCGGTACCCAAGAATGTCGCCTCCGCGGTCAGGTTGGTCGTGACCGCGGGGGGGACGCCGCTCACCTCCGCGGACGTGCCGCGGTTCCTGGGAGCGGGATTTCAAGTCGCAGCGGAGCTTTCTGGTCCGGGGCTGCCGGGGACGATCACGATTCCCCAGGCGGGGTCGCCGCCTCTGGGAGACCCCCTTCTCCTGCCCCTCCCTCCTCTTGCCATCGGTGGCGACTACCTGCTCTCGAACCCCCGCATCGTCGTGGGCGGCCGATCCGTTCTCGACGCGGTCCCGCAGCAGATTACGGTTCATGTCATCGACCAGATCCTCGTCACCTCGGTCCAGACTCGCCCCCTGACCCTCGACGAGATCAAGGCCAGGGGCATCGTCCTCGACAGCAGCGCCTTCCTGGGCTTCGAGTTCACGTTGGGCTTGATGCTTGAGTCCACGCCCGTGAACTTCACCTTCCCTGTCGTCTTCAATAATCAGGGCGTCTCCGTGCCCCTGCCCATCACGCCTCCGCCCGACCCAACGCGGCAAGGCGTGTCCCTGTCCCTGCCTCCGCTTCCCACCATCGTTCCCGTGCTCCTCACGGGCAAGGACTCAAGCGGCCAGGACATCCCCCTCACCCTGCCCGGCGGCGCCCCCGTCCAGATCCCCGGCGTCCTCGTCATCCCCGGGAACGTCGGGTACCTCAAGCAGTTCTTCGCGGCTGATTTGTACGTGGCGAACGGCGCTCCCGCCGGTTCCGGCCTCGTCGTCCACAGCGTGACGGGAACCATCCACCTGCCCCCGGGGGCGGACGGCGTTGTTGGCACCGCGGACGATCCCCTCTCTCTCCCCGCTACGGTCAACGGCCCCCAGCCTTCCACCATGCCCGTGCGCAGTCTGGGTCCGGACGGCAAGCCCGATGTCGACACCCTGAACCCTGGAGACCAGGGGCAGGCCGAGTTCCTGATCAGAGGAGAGAAGGAAGGCTACGCGACCATCGACTTCGGCATTGCCGCGGTGCTCGAGGGTCTCCCGGTGGGGCCGGTCAACGTGACGGGGAAGGCGAGTGGGGGCGTGCTGGTCCGGAACCCATTCTTCGACATGACTTTCACCGTGCCCTCGGTGGTGAGGCGGGGGGAGAAGTTCAAGCTCTTCACCACCATCACGAACATTGGCCAGGGCCTCGCCAACGCCCTCACCGTCAGCCTGGACTCGGGAGCCCTGAGCGGCGTCCTGCTCCTCAGCGATCCCTCGCAGGTCATCGCCACGCTCAAGCCCGGGAACGCCCAGACCCTGGAGTTCGACTTCCAAAGCCAGAAGACCGGCCAGGTCGTGGCCAGCTACCTCCATCTCAACACCCAGGACGGGTCCACGGGGGAACTGAAGTTCACCCTCGGCATTGGCGAGCGTGGTGTACCGCTCTCCCCGGACACCCTCGTCCTGCCGGCATCGGTTGACGCCCTGCCCACCGACGTCGTGGATGCAGCCATGCGCGTCCTGGGCCAGGCCTGGAGCGTAGCCAACGCCCCCAGCGGGACGCTGCCAAAAGGCGTCATCCGGACGAGCAAGACCGTCGTCTTCCAGAAGGGACTTGCCCTGGCCGAAGCCGGGCTCCGGGTCACCCTGGGCGAGAACCTGTCCGACGCCCTGCGCGACATTGGCGTCGATTTCTATGGCGGGCCGTCGCTCGACCCCGGCTTCGACCAGATCCTGCGGCAGACGGACGCCGGCCGAAGCCTGGCCCTTGCCCTCGGGAATGAGCTGGTGGGGGCTGTGATCCAGGCGGGTGGCCCCCTACCCTACGAGAGAAGCTTCGCCCAGCTCCAGGCCTCGGGGCCCGATTTCATCTCGTTTGCGGTGGGTAGCGGGACGAGCGGCGCACCCGTCGACGTCGCCTTCGCCGACGGCGCGCTCCGGCAGAGCCTCAGCGGGACCACGGCCGCTGTGCCCCGCTCCGACATCCCGGGTGGCGTGATCGTTCCCCTGGGCCCCCCCGCCACCGCGCCCCTGCTGGGCTTGCTGACCGCCCCCAGTGCCTCCCCCTACACCCTCCGGATCGCCGGACGGGGCGCGGGTCCGGTCGACATATCCGTCACCCTTCCCCGCGGTGACGGCACCCTCGTGCGGGGGTCCATCCTGGGGGTGGCCTTCACGGCTGGCCTCAGCGCCAAGCTCGCGATCGACCTCCTGCAGCCGGATTCCCTCGTCCTCGCCGTGGACACCGCGGGAGACGGCACCTTTGCCACCGCGATGCCCCTCGTCACCGAGGTCATCTCACCCCAGGGCCCGCAGTTGCTGTCCGCAAACGTCATCGGTCCCGAGACCCTGGACGGTGCCAGTGCCTTCGGGTTGGACGTCGCCCTCCTCTTCGACCGCATCGTCGACGACACAGCGTCATCCGCGCTCGGGACCTACCAGGTCCCCTCCAACTCGGTCGTGGCCGCCAAGCGGCAGCTGTCGGGACGGATCGTTTTCATGTCCCTGGCCGCGCCGGAGGGCCCCTACGTTCTCAGCTCGGTCAGCGAGAGCGGGATCTTGGACCCGCGGGGCACGCTCGGCCCCGCCCTCACCCAGCCCTTGCGGTCGCTCCTCCAGGATGCGGGGGCCGTCGTCTCCGGGCGAGTATTCAACGCGGACGGGACCGCCGTCACCTCGGGGGTCGTGACCTACCTCAACCAGGCCGACATGTCCTGCATCTTCCCCTTCGAGAAGCCGCTTGCCGCCGTTTCCCTCAACGGTCAGGGTCGCTACCAGCTGCGGTACGTGCGGCAGGACAACTGCGGCTCTCCCTTCATGATCTTGACCCAGGACCCCTCCAGCGGAGCGGTACGGCAGGTCTCGAGCTTCGTGCGGGCGGCGGGCGAGCGGATCGTGCTCGACCTGGCCCTGGAGGGGCGGGGCACGGTGGAGGGCACGGTCCGCGACATCCCCGGTCACCCCGTTCCCGGAGCCGTGGTCGTGGCCCTGAGCACGACCGATGCGCAGAGCGGGGGTACCGCCACCACGGATGGGCAGGGGCAATACGTCATTCCCGGAATCACCGTGGGCCCGGTGAGCGTGCGGGCCGCCAAGGGGACCTTCGTGGGCCGGGCCGCGGGGCGGGTGGACCGGGCGGGGACCGCCTCCGTCGTTGATGTGACGCTCAACACGGGATCGGTTCACGTCACGGGCACGGTGCTCCTCGTGCAGGGAACGGTCAGCTCCCCGCTTCCGGACGTCACCGTCGTCTACGGGGTCAGCGAGAACCCCTCATTGAACCCGACGCCGGTGGGGGTGACGAAGACCGCCGGGGACGGGACCTACAGCCTCGATTCCATGCCCCCCGGATCTGTCGTGATCACCGCCTACAGCCAGTACGGAATCGTTGCCGTGGGCTTCGCGACCGTGGCCGGAGACCAGCTCACGGGGAAGAACCTCGTCTTCCAAGCCCAGGACCAGACCCTCTCCGGCACCGTCCAGGGTGTCGTACGCCTGCCCGATACGACACCCGCCCCGGGAGTCGTGGTGTCCATCGACGGCCGCGGCGTGCTGACGGACGCGACGGGGGCCTTCAGCATTCCCAACGCTCCCGTGAAGCCCAATGTGTCCCAGACCGTGTCCGCGGCCACGCAAGACGGGCTGCGTTCCGGATTTGCGACCTTCGTGCTCGGGTCGCCGAACCAGGTCGTGAGCGGGCTTGTCATCACCCTATCCGGCCTGGGCACGGCGAAGTTCACAGTCTTGGACCCCGCGGGGAAGCCCATTGCAAACCAGGAGCTCCGGACGCCCTGCGTCGACGTCTGCTGGTGCAGCGCCATGTCCACGGGCCCGGACGGGACCGTCACCTTTACGGGGGTCGGCCTCGGCGACTTCAACGTCAAGGCCATTCGTATGTCGGGCGGCGTGACGGACGTCGCCTACGGGAAAGCCTCGATCAAGCGGGACGGCGACACCGGCTTCGGCGTCGTCCAATTCGCGGGCGCGGGGACGGTGACGGGCAAGGTCTTCAATCCTGACGGCACACCCTCCTTTGGCGCCTCCGTCGCCCTCTCTTCGCGGCACTTCTTCAACGATGGCCTGACCACCTGCGACCTGATCCAGGAGGTCTCGCATCGCTTCCAGACCGGGCCCGACGGGCTGTTCACCTTCACCGGCGTCAACGTCGGTCCGCTGGTGGCGTCCGCGAGTCAGCCCTTCTTCCCGACGGCGGTGGGGGTCAACAGCACGCTCCTTCAGGACAGTCAGACCGTGACCTTGCCTCCCCTCCGGCTGGTCAACACCATTGCGGGGGTTCTCTCGGGAGCGGTCTTCCTACCTGATGGCACGACCACGGCGGGAGCCGGGGTCCAGGTCACCGCCACCGGTCCCCTCCCCGACATTACGGTCACCACGGACGGGCAAGGTCAATACCACTTCGCGAAGATCCTCCCCGAGGGGCTCTACCAGGTGACGGTCAGCGACCCCGTCACGGGTGGGCTGGGTCGCGAGTCCGTCTACCTGGCCGCGGGCCAGGACACGACCCACAACATGCGCCTCAAGGGAAGGGGCACGGTGACGGTCACGGTTGTGGATGGGGCGGGCAGTCCGGTGACTAGCGCCTTCGTTCGGGTCCGGGAGACCGAATACCCGAATCGGGTCTACGAGGGGTCGATCGACGCCTCCAACCAGGGAGTGGCCACCTTCCCGAATGTCTTCGAGGGTCCGCTGAGCGTCGAGGCGTCGGACAGCTTCGGACGCGGCGGCCGCACGTCGGCCGTGCTGCCGCGGCCCGGCGGCACCACGATCAGCGTGCAGGTGAGCCTGACCGTCACCGGGACCGTTCAGGGCCACTTCTATATGCCCGACGGAGCAACCGTCATTCCCTTCGGGGTCGTCTCCCTCACCGCGGGCGGACGCACGATCGGCCAGGTCACGACCGCGGGGAGCGGGGACGTAGGATCCTTCTCGTTCTCCTTCGTCCCCGCGGGACCCGTGCGTCTGGACGCCCAGGATCCCCTGACCGGCCGGACCGGACTCGCGGTGGGGACGGTGGACAGCCAGGATCAGGTCGTTACCCTCAACGTCCTGGCCCAGGCTCTGGGCACGGTCACGGGGTCGGTCACGCAGAACGAGCAACCCGTCGCCTCCGTCAAGGTGGTGGTGGCGTCGGGAGCCTTCCAAGCCGTGACCTACAGCGACGGAACCGGGCAATACGTCATCAAAGGGGTGCCCGAAGGCCACGTGGTCGTGACGGCGAGCTTCAGCGACGGCTCATTTTCCGGCACCGCCGCCGCCACCCTCACGGGCGAGGGCACCACGCTCACTGTGAACGTGGCCCTCCAGGGGTCCGGCCAGGTGACGGGGCAGGTCCTGAGCGCGGGCGGGGCGACCCCCGCCCCCACATCGCTGGTGTCGCTGCAGGTGAGCGGCAGCGCCAGCCTCACCACGACCACGGACGCCACCGGCAACTATCGCTTTGATCAGGTGCCCACGGGCCGGGCCAGCCTGACCGCGACCGTGCTGGGAAGCATCGACGAGGGGATGGCCACGGCCACCGTGCCCGCGGGGGGGGCGGTTCAGGTGCCGATCACCCTCAACGGGGTGGGGGTGTTGAGCGGGGTGGGGGTCGACTCGGCCGGCAACCCCGTGGACGGGACGTTGAAGATCACGGGCACGGGCTCCTTCCCTTACTTCTTCTACCTCATACTCTCCAAGGGAAGCGGGGGCACCTTCCAACTGCCCCAGGTCCTGGCTGGACCCTTCACAGCCGCGCTCACCTCCGTCTCCGCGGGGGGCGCCAACCTCTACGGCACCGCCTCGGAACGTGTGAGCCCGGGGCAGACGACTCAGCTGACGGTGGCTCTGCAGCCGACGGGGACCATCACGGGCAGCGTCCTCCGCCCCGACGGCAAGACCCCCGCATACGGAGCCTCCGTCACGGTTGATCTCGACCAGGGGCGCGGCTCCCTGACCACCCAGGCCCAGAGCGATGGCACCTTCGCCCTGAACGGCGTGCCCCTGGGGGCTTTCACCCTCCGCATCAACGACCCCCTGACGAGCGGCCTCGGCCTGGTCCAGGGCCGCAGCCTGGACACGAACCTGCAGATCCTCAGCCTCGGCACCATCGTCCTGGACGACACCCCCATCGCGGTCGTTTCCGTCTCTCCGTCCGATGGGGCGGCCCAGGTGGCGGTGGACCAGCCGGTGGTCATCGTCTTCTCGGAGCGCGTGCAGTCCTTCGCCGGCGTGACCGTGAGCAACGGGCCCGCTAACATCCCCTCCCAGGCCAGCCTGGCCGCGGACGGCGTGACCCTCACCCTCTCTCCCACCCCGAGCTGGCCCGACGAGAAGCAGCTCACCCTCACCATTCCCACGAGCGTGACCGACGTCCTTGGTCGGCCCCTGGCGCAGTTCGTCGTCACTCGGTTCCAGACCGTCGACCTGACGCCCCCCTCCGTCTCCACTGTGGTTCCGGCGTCCGGGGCGATCCAGGTCGATCCCGCGGCCGTGCTTACCGTCTCCTTCAGCGAAGCGCTCTCTCCGACCCTCACGAACCTCTCCTCCCTCGTGACCCTGGGCGGGCCGGGGGGGCCGGTGGCCGGGACCACCGTCCTGGCTTCGTCAAACTCGGTGACCTTCACCCCGGCAAGCCCCCTCGCCACGAACGTTCTCTACACCGTGACCGTGAACGGGTCCGTGGACCTGGCCGGAAATCTCCAGACCGTGCCCTTCGGCTCGACCTTCGCCACCCTTGACACCATCCCGCCTACCCTGAGCGCCTCCTTCACGACGGCCACGGGCAGTGGGGCGCTCGTGAACGGCACTTTCCTCGGCTCGTCCCGACCCACCCTCGCCGTGACTCTTTTCGATGCCTTGAGCGGGGTGAACATGGGCACGGCCGGCCTCAGCCTGGACGGCAACGCCGTGCCCGCCGTCGTCCAGGGGAACTCCCTCGTCTTCACGCCTTCCTCCGGGCTGGCGGACGGCGTCCACACCCTGCAGGCTTCGGGAGCTGATCGGGCCGGCAACTCGGGCACGCTGAGCGTCAGTTTCGGGATCGACACCGTTCCTCCCTCTGCCGCCCAGATCACGGGTGTTGCCGAAGCCCAGGTGGTGCGGGGGACCATCACGCTGGGAGCGACGGCGACGGACGCGGGCTCCGGGGTGGCGCGCATCGATATCTTGAGCGACGGCTTCCCCCTGCGGAGTCTCATCGCTCCATCCTTCTCGACGGCTCTGGACACGACCACGCTCGTGGAAGGGATCCACGATCTGGCGGCGCGGGCGGTCGATGGGGCGGGTAACGTAGGTCCCCTCGGGCCCGACGTGCACATCATCGTGGACAACCAGCCCCTGACCCTGGTCATCACCTCGCCCCCCAACGGGGCACGGTTCCGCGACTCCGTGCTCGTGAAGGCGACGGTCTCGAAGTCAGTCGACCACGTGGACTTCTCGGTCGGGTCCCAGACCCTCTCCGTGACGAGCGCGCCCTACCAGGCCAGCCTGAGCCTGGCCTCCCTCGCGGACGGGCCGGCCACCGTCACCGTCAAGGGCTTCGCCCCCGGCGGGGAAACCGCGACCGCCACCCTCACCGTGGTCGTGGTGAAGACACCGCCCCCCGCCCCCAACCCCGCCCTCATCGACGCCGAGCCCCCGAGTGCGGGCGCGTCCCTGGTCTTCGGGCGGGCGGGTTCGGTTCAGGCCGCGATCACCGTGCAGATCACCAACACCGGCAACGGCGCCCTGGCCAGCGCGGGCGTCCAGTCCGACGGCTCCTTCAGCGCCACCATCGCCGCCGCCGCCGATGACACGCTCTCCCTCATCGCCGTCGACGATGTGGGGAACCGGAGCGCGGCCACCCTGGTGGTTGTGCGCCGGACCCCCTCCCTGCCTCCCTCCAACGGGACCACGTCGCTCACCTACCTGGGAATCCTGGTCGATCGGGTGGGCCCGGGCCCGGCTGCGCTGACCCCGGACGGGGCGCTGGACGCCGTCTTCACCCTGAGTCTGTCCATCGGCCAGGGAGTGACCCGCCAGCTGTCCTTCATCGACCTCGCGGGACCCCTCACCCGCAGCACGCGTCCGCAGGTGGGGTCGGTTCTGGGTGTGGCTGCGGACGTGGGCGCCCCGCTGCTCAACGGCCCCGACGGCCAGGTCAGCTTCCCGGTGACGACGGGCGCCACCCTGACCCTCTTCGCTTCCGATTTCGGCTTGATCCAGCCCGGCGCCACCTACACCGTGACCGCCGGCTTCGCGGACGGCTCCAACTTCGTGGGCAGCTTCACGATCGTGGCTCCGCAAGACAAGCCCCAGATCGCGCACTCCATGACCCTCTCCGCCAGCCCCACCACCGTGGCCGTGCCCGCGGGCGCGCCGGCCACGACCACCCTGACCATCACGAACATCCGCGACATCGACGGCACGCTCCTCCTCGACGGGGCCAAGATCGCGGTGGCGGTTGCGGACATGGCCTCCACGGATCCCCGGGCCAATCCCTTCCGCTCCGCGGGGGGGGCGATCGTGGACGGAGTGCCGGCCGCCAACAACACCAACTTCCAGGTCTTCACCATCAGCGGGGGGACGGTGACCGCGACCTATTCGAGCGCTTCCGTGACCCCCGCCCCCGTCACGGGCGCCCTCGCCCTCGTCCAGATCCAGGCCGCGGACACGGCGGGCAACGTGCTGGGAACGCACGCGGTGGGCACCCTCGACCTCAACCTCCGGCCCGCGGCCGATCGGGCCATCGTCTCCCCTTCACCCTCGTCCCTCTACGCCGATCGCGTGGACCGCCGGAGCCAGGTGACAGTCAGCGTCCGGGACGCGGCGGGCAATCCCCTGCCCGACGGGACGCCCGTTGTCCTCACCGCCGCCGACTTGGGATCCTTGAACCCCGACAGCAGCTATGTCCGCTCGGCGGGGGGCGCGGTGCTGGGAGGGCAGCCCTCGCCCAGCGGTGGCTCCTACCAGGTGTTCACGGTTACGGGCGGGACGATACGGTGCCAGTACTCCGACGCGAGCCTCGCCTTTGGGGCGGTCAGGGTCTCCCCCGCCATCATCCAAGTGCTCCCGGCCACGAGCACGGGAGCCGTGGCCGACAACCATACGATCGGCACCGCCCAGATCACCCTGGTCGGCGCCGACATCGCGGACGTGGAGGTCTCGAGCCCGAGCGTCGCCCTCTCCTCCCCGGCCCGCCCCGTCTCCGTCGTCATCCGTCAGCTCCGCGACGCCCGCGCAAATCTCATCCCCGACGGAGCCACCGTCCTCATCAGCGCCAACGACTTAGCCACCATCACTTTTGACGGGAGCGCCTATGTCCGATCGCTGGGGGGGGCGATCGTGGACGGGGTGGCATCGCCCTCCGGGCAGGGCTTCAAGGTGTTCTCCCTTTCCCAGGGGCAGGCCCTCGCCACCTACAGCTCCGATGGGGCCTCGATTGGTCCCGGCCAGGTCGGCACCGTCAACCTCCAGGTCGAGATGGGGGACCCGAGCGGCACCCTCCTCGACAACCACGCGCTGGCCGTCGCTCCCCTGAGCCTGGTCGGGCCGGCCAACGCCGTGGGATCCGCCACCCCACCGTCGGTCTTGGCGGAAGGCGGAGTCCACACGGCCACGGTTGTGTTCACTCCCGTCCTCGATGCCTACGGCAACCCCCTCCCCGACGGATCGAAGGTGGCCGCGACCGTGCAGGACCTAGCCGCGGTCACCGAGAACGGTTGCTGCAATATCCGCTCCGCGGGCGGCCAGATCCTGGGGGGGGACGCCTCGCCCAGCGGGTCGGCCTACAAGGCGCTCACCATCCAGGGGGGCAAGGTCACCTTCACCTACGCCGACCAGAACGTGACCGCCGGCCCCGGAGAGGTGAAGCAGGCCAACGCCAGCCTGCTGGAGGCGGGCAGCGACGGCAGCGTTCTCAGCACCCGCGCCGTGGGCGTGGTCCCGATCGCCTTGGCCGGCGTGACCTCGGGCACGATGGCGGCGAGCCCGGGCTATGTCCACGCCGACGACCTCGACAACCGGACCTCGGTGACCCTGTCCAACATCCGGGACGCCAACGGTCAGCCCGTGCCCGATGGGACGCTGCTGGCTTTCACGGCCGCGGACCAGGGGTCGGTCACCCAGAACGGCTGTTGCTATATCCGCTCCGCGGGTGGCGTGATTGTGGGCGGGACGCCCGCTTCCTTCGGAGCACAGTACAAGCTCTTCCCCGTCACGAGCGGGCAGGTGGTGCTGCAGTACTCGGCCCAGGGAGTGGCGGCGGGCAGCGCGGAGCAGAAGACGGCCACTGTCCAGGCCCTCACGGTCACGCCCGCGGGGTCCTTCATCTCCAACCTGGTGGTGGCCACCGCGTCCATTGCGCTCGTGGGTCCGACGTCGGCGAACGTGGCCGCGAACCCGCCCGACGTGTTCGCGGACGGGGGGGCGCATCTCTCGCAGATCACCCTGAGCGCCCTCGTCGACACGGGGGGAACGCCGATTCCCGACGGGGCCAAGGTCGGACTCACGGCGGCCGACATCGCCGCCGCCACCGAGGACGGCTGCTGCTATGTCCGCTCCGCGGGTGGTCAGATCCTGACCGGGGGCACCACGCCCGGGGACGGAGCCCCCGCTTCCAACGACGCGCGCTTCGGCGTGTTCACGGTGGCGGGAGGCCGCGTGCAGGCCGCTTACTCGGACCAGGGCCTCGCGCTGGGGGTCAACGAGACTCGGGTGGCCTCGGTCGCGGTGGTGCCCGTGGCGGGCGATACGAACGGCATCGTGACGAACCGGGCCTTCGGCGTCGGGACCATTAACCTCCGCGGGACGAGCTCGACCATGGGCTCCGGTCCCCCCACGCTTCCCTTGAGCGGCGGTCAGGGCACGATCACGTTCTCCGGCATCAAGGACTCCGCGGGCAACACGGTGCCGGACGGCACCCTGGTGGTCGTCTCCGCCGCCGATATTGCCACCGTCGATCCCACGAGCAACGGCTACAACCGCTCCACCGGGGGGACCATTCTCGGCGGCGGCGTCTCTCCCACCGGACTCCAGTACCGGGTGTTCTCGGTCCTGAACGGGAGCATCACCGTCACCTACTCTACGGCCGGAGCCTCGTCGGGTACGGCCGAGATCCAGGTGGCCCCCGCCGGCCGGGACGGCGCCATCATCGGGTTCTACAGCCTCGTCGGTGGAGTCTGGAACATCACAGTTCAGTGAGTCTAGAGCCCGCAATGAGCGAACGCAGACAAGACGGCTCGCGGCGTCACCCACCGCTTCGGCGCGCGACCGCGCTCGCTTTGTCATGGATCTTCTCTGCCGGCCCGGTCTCAGCGATACCGCCCCCCAACGTGATTCCCACGGCCCCGGGGGTCGCCTACCGCGCGCCTTCGGCTTCCCTCCCTCACGCGGTCGACTCCGGGCCGCAGGTGGCCTCCACGCCGTCGCCATTCGGCCTCCTCCGCGAGACCATCGCACCGCGGGATCCCCCCGACCGTGGGGGCCGGGGTGAGGGGCGTCCCGATATCCGGGACGTGGGGACGCGGGAGGAGGATCACCGGGACGGGGAGGGCGACGGGACGTGCGAGCCGGCGGAGGGTGGGGACGAGGGGCGCGGTTCCCCCGGTGAAGGCGAGCACGGGGAGCCAGGAGTCGTGCCCTCGCCCTCCCCGGGAGGCTTTGGCATCTTCGGACCCCAGAAGTACCTCCGGACCCCTGGGGAGAGGAACCGCTACACCACGACCCTCAGCGTTCCCCCTTGGGTGGTGGGGCCCTACAACCTGCACGTGCAGAACGGGGAAGCCGACGGGACTCACCGCCTGACCGCGGCCTGGATCCAGGTCAACGGGGTCTGCGTGGCGACCCCCCGGGACTTCGGGAACCGGGGGGAGGATGACCACGACAAGGCAGTGGCCAGCTTCGACCGGACCGTCACCCTCACTCCGCAGACCATCCTCAAGGTCACCCTGGCCAGCGAGCCCGGCTCGTACCTCTACCTGACTCTCTCTGGCCAGAACGCCGACCACACCCCCCCGCGCGTGACGGTCGCCCAGCCGGCCCCCGGGTCCACGATCGGAACGGCCACGCCCCGGATCGACGTCCAGTATCAGGACCTCCTGGGGGTGGGAGAGCCGGTCGCTTCGGGCGTGGACGTCTCGACGCTTCAGGTGCTCCTGGACGGGGTCGACCGCACCTCCCTCTTCACCGTTCGCTCGAGCGACGCCTCCCTCGACCTGCCTCCCGGTCTGACCCTGGCTGAGGGTATCCACGCGGTCACGGCCTCGATCAAGGATCGCGCCGGGAACCTAGGAACCACCACGGCCTCCTTCACCGTGAGCCTGAGCTCCCCCCAGATCCAGATCCTGACCCCCGCCGCCGGCGCCTACTTGAACACTGCGACCCCCCTGGTCCAGATCCGGTACCAGGACAACTTCGCCCTGGATCTCTCCTCTTTCAAGGTGCTGGTCAACGGCACCGATGAGACGGCCGCCTTCACCAAGACGGCCGGGGGGGCCACGGGGACGCCCAGCCTTCCCACGGGCGGGAACCTGATCGTGGCCCAGATCAAGGACTTGGCCGGGAACGCCTCCTCCGCCCAGGTCTCCTTCATCGTGGACACCCAGCCTCCCACCCTCTCCATCGTGCACCCCGCGGCAGGCTCCTACCTCTCGATGTCCACCGTGACCGTGAGCCTTCAGTACGCGGACGACCAGGCCCTCGATCTCACGAGCCTGAAGGTCCTCCTCGACTCCTCCCCCGTCGTCATGGGCATCCCCGGGCCCAGCGGGGCCACGGGGAGCGCGGGGCCGCTCGCGGACGGCCCGCACGCCCTCACCGCCTCCATCGCAGACCGGGCGGGCAACCGCACCACGGCGGGCGCCTCGTTCGTCGTGGACACCACCCCCCCCGCGATCGCGGTCACGCGGCCGCTGCCGGGCTCGATCCTGAACTCGACGAACACCGGGGCGTCGGTCACGTTCTCAGATGCGGATGGGGTCGTCCTGTCGAGCTTCAAGGCGACCCTGAACGGCGCCGACGTGACGTCCTCGTTCACGGCGATGCCCGGCTCCGCCAGCGGCGCTCTCTCCGGTCTTCCCCAGGGCCCGAACACGCTTCAGGCCCAGATCTCCGACGTGGCGGGGAATGTGGGTACGGCCGGCTCCACTTTCACCGTGGACTCGGTGCCTCCCACGGGTACGTTCGTGGCTCCGCAGCCTCTGGTGAACACGGCCCTCCCCATCATCCAGGCCACCTACGCCGACCCCGCGCCCGGGACGGGCGTCAATCCCGGAAGCGTCCAGGTCTTCCTGGACGGCGTCCTGCAGGGCGCAAATTTCACGGCCTCCACGAGCGCGGTGGTGGGGACGCCAGCCTCCCCCCTCGCGGAGGGAGCCCACACCGTCCTCGTGACCTTCGCGGACGGCGCGGGCAACCCGGGCCAGGCGGGACCGACCACCTTCACCGTGGACACCCAGCCTCCCACCGCCGCCTTCCGGTCGCCCGTAAACGATTCCTTCCTCAACAATCCCACCCCGACGATCGAGCTCGACTACTCGGACGCGACGAGCGGGGTCGCGACCGGCTCCGTGCACGTCTACCTCCAGCCCCCGCCCACGCCTTCGGGTCCCAGCCCGGAGGTCGAGATCACGTCGTACCTGCAGGTGGGCCCCGCGAGCGCGTTGGGGAGCATTCCGGCCTCGGCTCCCCTCGCCGATGGCTCTTATCAGCTGCGGGCGGCGCTCTCCGACCTGGCCCAGAACGCCGCCCCGCCCGTGGTCATCCAGTTCGAGATCGACACCACGCCCCCCCAAATTGCGATCACCCAGCCCGTCGGCGGGAGCTACACCAACGCCCTCACCACCGCGGTGTCCGGCCCCGTGTCCGACGACACTCCGGTCACGGTGCTGGTGGAGGGCATCGCGGCTCCGGTCTCGGGAGGAGCCTTCACGGCGCCTGCCGTGCCCCTGGGCGCGGGCCCCTTGGTCACCCTCCACGCCACCGCCACCGACGCCGCCGGCAACACCCAGACCGCCACCGTGACCCTGAACGTGGACCGGACGCCTCCCACCGTCCAGATCACGAGTCCCGTTTCGGGCGCGTACGTAAGGGGCCCGGCCGTTCCCGTGACGGGAACGGTCAGCGCGGCCGCCCCCCTGGCCCAGGTCATCGTCAATGGAACCCCGGCCCCCATCGCGGGCGGGGCCTTCAGCGCCCTGGTCCCGTCCCCCGACGGCCCGCTCACGATCGTGGCCAACGCCCAGGACGCGGCGGGGAACGTGGGCACGGCCCAGGTTGGGGTGATCGTCGACTCCATCCCCCCCGTGGTGACCATCGCCTCCCCGCCGGAGGGGACGATCACCAACGCGGCGAGCCTGCACGTCACGGGGACGGTCACCGACGCCTCCCCGGTGACCCTCCAATTCGCAGGTAGCCCGGTGCCCCTGGCCGGGAACGCGTTCGCCTTTGACGTAGCGCTTCCGCCGAACGACGGGGGCACGGCCCTGACCTTCACGGCCACGGACGCGGCGGGGAACATGAGCACGGCGACCCTTCACGTCACGGTCGACCGGACGCCTCCCGCCCTGACCATCGCCGCGCCCGCGGAGGGAGCCTACGTGGGGCGCTTCCCCGTACTTCTCCAGGGAACGGTCCAGGATCTGACCGCGACCACGGTCGTGGTGGATGGCATGGCCGCCACCGTGGCCCAGGGCAGCTGGCAGGCCCAAGCGGCCGCCCTTCCCGAGGGCCCCCACGCTTTCTCCGTGGTGGCCACGGACGCGGCCGGGAACCAGACGACGCAGGTCCGGAACATCACCGTCGACACCACTCCCCCCGCGATCGCGATCACGCAGCCGCTCGGGGGGACCTTTACCAACGCCCAGACGATCACGGTGTCGGGGACGGTGTCCGACGACACGCCGGTCACGGTGCAAGTGGAGGGACTGGCCGCCTCGGTCTCGGGCGGAGCCTTCAACGCATCCTCCGTGCCCTTGGGCCCGGGTCCCCAGGTCACCCTCCACGCGACCGCCACCGACGCCGCCGGCAATACCCAGACCGCGACCGTGACCTTGAACGTGGATCGGACCCCTCCCAGCGTCCAGATCACGAGCCCCTTGGCGGGGGCCTATCTCAAGGGCCCGGTCCTCACCGTCTCGGGGATGGTGACGGCCGGGGCCCCCGTGACCCTGGACGTGAACGGCCAGCCCGCCACCCTCAGCGGGAGTTCCTTCACGGCCCTGGTCCCGGTGACGGACGGCTCGGTGACGCTCCTGGGCACGGCCCACGATGCGGCCGGCAACGTAGGCACGGCCCAAATCACGGTGAATGTCGACTCCGTGCCCCCCGTGATCGCGGTGAGCTCGCCCGCCGACGGCTCCTTCACCAACCGGGCCACCGCCCACCTCGTGGGGACGGTGACCGACGCCTCGCCCACGACCCTCACCATAGGGGGCATGCCGGTCGGTCTGTCCGGTACCGCCTTCGCCCAGGACGTCGGCCTTCCCCCCACGGACGGTCCGACCACGATCACCTTGATCGCGCAGGATGCGGCGGGCAACGTGGCCACCCTCGTCCTCCACGTCACCGTCGACCGCACGCCTCCCACCCTCCAGATCGCGAGCCCGGCCGAGGGGGCCATCCTGGGCGCGGTTCCCGTGGTCGTCCAGGGGCTCGTTCAGGACGCCAGCCCCACGACCGTGACCGTCGACGGTATCCCCGCCGCCCTCACCCAGCAGGCCTGGCAGGCCTCGTTCCCTGGCCTCGGACAAGGCCCCCACTCCTTCTCCGTGGTGGCCACGGACGCAGCCGGAAACCAGACCAGCCTCGTGCGGAACGTCTTCATCGACCTCCTTCCCGTGACCATCGCCATCACGAGCCCCGCCCCCGGCGCCCTCACCAACGCCACGAGCGTGGCCGTCACGGGAACCGTCCAGGCGGGGAGCGCGGTTTTTGTCCTCGTGAACGGGATCCCCGCGAGCGTGTCCGCGGCGGGACAGTTCTCGGCCGTGGTGCCTCTGGTCGAGGGCAACAATACCCTGCAGGCCGTGGGCACGAGCGCCTCCGGACGGTCCGCTTCCGCGAGCGTGGTCGTGACCCGGGACACGACCCCGCCCTCCATCACGCTCTCGGCGCCGCCCACTCTCTCCTTCAACCAGACCGTCCAGGTCACGGCCAGCGTGATGGACGACACGGGGGTGGCCCAGGTCGTCCTCAAGCTCAACGGAGCCGTCCTGGCCACCTTCATCGCGCCGCCTTATGTGGCTCCCTTGGCCGTCCCCACGGGGGCCAAGGGCGGCGACCTCCTCACCTTGGAAGCGGATGCCACCGACCGCGCGGGTAATTCCGCCTCTGTCACCCAGACCGTGAAGGTGATCGGGAACGGCGTGATCGTGGGGCAGGTCCTCTCCGACGCCACGGGCCTCACCCTGCCGGGGGCCACCGTCCAGATGGTCTCCGGTGGCTCCTCCGTCCAGGCGACGACGGACGAGACGGGCCGTTACTCACTCCCCACGGGCAGCCCGGAGGCCGTCCTCGTCGCGGGCAGCAGCGGCATGACGAGCGTCGTGCGCGACATCCCGGTCCAGGCCGGAGTGGGGACGCTCCCCGTGGACGCACGCCTCACTCCCCTGGCCCCGCCGGTCACGATCGCCGCCGCGGGGGGAAGCGTTTCCGCCGGACAGGTGACCCTAGCCGTTCCCCCCGGCCCGGGGACGGTCACCCTGACGCCCCTTTCGGCCCAGGGCCTGCCCGGCCTCCTCCCCATGGGCTACAGCCCGCTGGTCGCGTTCGACCTCCGGACGGACACCGGGGCGGGGGCGCCTCTGAGCGCGACCATCACCGGCCTCACGCAGGACGTCCTGCACCTCACGGTCTACCACCCCGAGGTGCACGCTTGGTTGATGGTGAGTCCCAACCTCCAGGCGGCCACCGACGGCTCCCTCACCGTGTCCCTGCCCGAGATCAATCCTTACGCCATCGTCGCGGCCGACCCCGATCCCGCCCTGGTGATCCCCGCCGCGACTCAGCCCCTCACCGGCCTGCCGCCCCTGGATGTTCCGCCCACCTCCGTGGCTACGACGGTCGTAACGCCCCCCACGATCCCTCCCACCGGAGGCACGGCCCAGGTGGCTCTGGCCGTCCAGTCTCCGACCCCGCTGCCCTCGGGAACCGTGGTCCAGGCCCAGGTGACGGAGACCTTCACCCTGGCCACGGGCGAGGCGGCCTCGGAAGAGACCCGTCTCGAGGACATCGTTCTCTTCCAGAAGCCGGCGCCGAGCGGGGCCGTCCTGGCTGCGACCCTGCCCGCCACGCCTTCCCGGACCTTCTCCGACACCGAGCTGACGGCGGGACACGTCCACCTCGACATCGTGGCGGGACGGGAAGGGGTTCGGGGCTCAACGGGCGGTAGCCAGCCCGTCACCATCCAGGCGACGGGGGCTCAGCTCGTCGTGCCGGGGGGCGCCCTGACCCAGGACACCGCCATAGCGCTCGAGCCGCAGGCGAGTCTCTCCAGCTTCCTGCCTTCCGCCTCGGGGCTCCAGCCCTTGACGGAGGTGGTGGTGGACACCTCGGGGGCGACACTGATGCTCCCCGCCCAGCTGTCGGTGACCTCGCCGGGAGGCGTGGCCTCGGGGGACAACCTCCTCATCGCCCGCGTGGACCGGGTCTTGGATATCCCCAGGCTGGTGGTCGTGGGCCTGGGCCAGCTGAACGGCAGCGAGATCGTCACCCAGGCCTATCCCGGCCTGCCCGGGATCACGGTCGGGGGGCGGTACGTGTTCTACCGGGTTGGCTCTCCCCTGGGCTTTGTGGCCGGCCTGACCACCTCCAGCGGCGTCCTCGTCCCGTCGGTCGTCGTCGGGACGGATCAACTCCCCTTCATCGGGCTCTCCGGCGCTGACGGCAGCTACATCGTGGCCGCGCTCGCTGGTCCCGTCCAGCTCACGGCCACAGTGCCCCGGACCTCGCTCCTGGGCACGGCCACGGCCGCGGTCTCGGCCGGCCAGACTGCCGCCCAGAACATCGCTCTTGCGGGGACGGTCACTGCGGCCACGGTGTCCCCGGCCGACGGGTCGACGGGAGTGGACACCGGTGTCGAGGTCCAGATCACGTCTTCGGCCCCTCTGGACCTCAAAACCGTCACCCCGGCCAACATCCTGCTCCTCAAGGGCACCCAAGCCGTGAACGTGAGGCTCGTCCTCTCGGGAAGCGGCAAGACCCTCGCCGTCATCCCCGCCGCCGCCCTCGATTTCTCGGCCACCTACACGCTCCAGGGCTCGGGGCTGGCCGACGTCTTCGGGGGCCTCGTCTCGGTACCCTCGGTCTCGTTCCGCACCAAGGACAACGTGCCTCCCGTCTACAACACGGGTGCCCTCACCTTCTCCTTCCCCGACGCAAACGGGCTCGTGACCATCTCCGCCCCCGCGCAGACCTTCCCCCCCGGCACCACCATCCTCATCATCGATTCCGGCAACGGGATCGTGCTCTCCCTCACCGCTGGGAACTCGGGTGAGGTCGCGGCCCACCCGATGCCCGCCTCCATCAACGACCAGATGATGGTGACGATCACGGATCCTTTCGGGAACGTCACCACCTTCAACCGCAGCCAGTTCGTGGACCCCGCCACGGGAAAGACGGCCATCGGGGCCGGGGGAGGCGTGGTCCAGGCCGCCGACGGCAGCGGCGTCGAGCTGCGCATTCCCGAGGGAGCCCTGGACAAGGCGGTCACCCTCCGGATCACCGCCTTTGGTCCCGACCTCTTCCCCGATCGCCCCGAGCTGGGGGGTGCCAACTTCGGGAGCGGGATCAAGATCGAGTCCGCCGACCAGCCGGTCTTCAAGAAGGAAGTCAAGCTGGCCTTCCCGCTTCCCGACTTCACGACCGTGCCCCCGGACCAGCAGCCGGCCAAACCCGAGGACGCCTTCTACTACGTCTATCGCAAGATAGACCGTCCCGACGGCAAGGTGGCCTTCCAGACCCTGGATTGGGCCACCGTGGAGGGAAGCGGGCCGACGGCCAAGGTGGTGATGGCCTCGTACCCCATGAGCGGGTACGTGGACAGCATCGGCCAGTACGTGCCCTCGACGGGGGCGGCCCTGGGGGTGGGGCTCGCCTACGCCATCTGTGTTTGGACCATCAACCGCCTGCTCCCGGGCACGCCCGTGGGCGGCGTGATCACGGGAAGCGTCCTTCGCCCCTTCTTCCCCCCGGGGTCGACCGCTCCTTCTTATCAGGGTGTCCCCGGACTGGTCGTCCGCGCCACCACCCTCAACGGCGCCTCCTTCGATCCCACCAAGTCGGAGACGGTCGCCATCACCCAGGGCGACGGCCGCTACACGATGTTCGACGACCACTTCACGGGCGGGGTGGTGGAGGTCCACACCGTCGATCCGAGCGACGGGCTCGACCACATGGGGACGGTGTTCGCGGTCCAGGAAACCGACTCCAAGATCGACACCGACCCCGGGCTCGCCCACCTGAAGCTGTTCGGTCTCTTCAAGAACCTGGCCACGGCCGACATCCTCCTGCCCGAGGCCGCGGCCAAGGCGCCCCCGCCCCCCTTCGCCATCCACGTGATGACCGAGGACGCGAGCGGCCGCCACGACGTGACCGGCCTCATCGTCGCGGGCACGCCGCTGCGCATCGGGTTCCGGAGCGTGGACGCCCAGGGCAATCTCGCCATCGTCAACAGCGCCACCATCAACGGGGCGACCAAGACGGTGGTGCCGGAGTCGGTGCCCCCGGCCGTGCTGCCCATGAACTTCCTGCTGCAGGACGGCAGCAGCAGCGACGGGACGTTCACACCCAGCCAGGCCGGAAGCTACACCGTCGCCGCCAGCGCGATATCGCCCTTTGGAGGGGTCGAGAACGCCACCTACACCTTCCGGGTCATCGCGGCGGGGGGAAAGGTCGGTAGCACGCCCGGCGTCCCCCCCGCGGTCATCGACGCCCAGACCGCGCCCGCGAACGGCGCGGCCGGCGTGCCGGTGGGGGTCTTCCCGGCCGTCTTCTTCACCGAGCCGGTCAAGAAGATCCTGGGGAACGTTAAGCTCGTCGCCCCCGATGGCACCCAGGTGCCCTGCAACATCACGGGGATCGGGCTCGACGCTTCCGGGAACCCCATCCCGGTGCTGGTGACGGGTGCGGACGTGGTGGTCACCTCCGTGACCTTGGAGCCTCTTGCGGGCCTCGAGTTCAACGCCACTTACACGATCCTGGTCACGGACGGAGTCATCGACCTCGCCACGGACGCCCAGGGCCAGCCCGCCCCCCTGAAGCTGTCTCCCGCCCCCTACCAAAGCACGTTTACCACCTTCGGACCGGAGGCGGTGGGAGGCTCGGGGAGCTACCAGGTAGCGGGCCTGGCCGTGGTGGGGGACCGTGCCTACGTGGCCCGCACCCTTTATCCGGGAGGGGTGGGTGTCTCCCAGTCCGGCGAGCTGCACATCTTCGACACCGCGGACCCCGTCGCCCCCCGCGAGGTTCTCGATCCCCCCACCCGGTTCAACTACCCGCCCCGCGATCTGGCCGCGGGCTCCGACGGGAACGGAACCCGCACCGTAGTCATCGCCGCCTCGCCGCGGACCTATTTCCAGAGCAACGGCGAGATCGTGGTCTACACGGAGCTTGTCAGCACCCCCGCCAACCTCTTCGTCTACGACGTGACCACCGACCAGCCGCAGTGGGTCGGGGCGGCCAGCCTCACCAGCAACATCCTCGACGGGTATCCAAACCGCGTCGTCCTCCGGGGGAACAGCATCTACGTAGCGACGGCGCGGAAGGGGGTCCAGGTGGTGGACCTGGCAGGGACGAGGGCGGGCTTCCCCGACGCGGGCTTCGGCCCCGCCAATCCCGACCCCACCCAGGCGACGGCCATGGTCCCCATCAACCAGGCCCTCTTCAACTCCGGTATCAACCAGAGCGCGGTCGTGACCATCGCCCTCGATCCCGACCCGAGCAAGAACGCGATCCTGAACCTCAACGACCTCAAGGTCGGGGACTTCGTGGTCAACGGGCAGAGCCAGCCCCTGGTCTTCGCCACGGGCAACATGCCCCAGATCACCCTCGTGGTGGCAAGCCCGACGAACGCCCAGGTGCTGCTGAGCCAGCAGATCCAGAACGTGCAGGGGAGCCTCAACTGGGGGACGGCCATCGCCCTCGGCCACTTCGCGGACAAGGACGTGGCTCTCGTCGGGGGCTACGGGACGCTGGCGGGATCAGGCGCGGTCCCTGTGCTGGCTGTGATCGACATCAGCAACCCGACGGTCCCCGTGGTCCTGAACATCCTGCCCCTGAGCGGGTTGAGTTCGGTGGGGGACGTCTTGGTGAAGGACAACACGGTCCTGGTCTCGGGCGGCCTCAACTCCGGCCTCGCCCTCCTCTTCGACCTGACCCAGCCGGCAAGCCCCGAGTTCGTGGGAACCCTATCCGGGGTGGCCAGCCGGGTCGCGCTCACGGACAAGAACATCCTCTTCTCCGCGGACCGCACCTTCCTCGCCGGTGCGGCCACGCCCCTGAGCGGGGTGAGGACCGCGGCCCTGGCCACCACGGCCGTGATCTACCAGATCACCCCGAGCGGCCTCGTCCGGAACCAGGGCATCCTGGTCACCGAGAAGGACGTCAAGATCAACTTCGGCGTCGTCCCCAGCTCCTACAAGATCGGCACCGCCCAGGTCGAGATCTATAGGAACGGGGCCCTGATCCAGACCCTGGCCACCACCACCTCGGGGTCGAAGGGAACCGCCACCTGGCCGGCGGGCGCGGTCGTGGATCCAAAGGCCGTGTACACGGCCCGGGCCGTCATCGAACCCCAGACGGACAAGGTCCTCCAGTCCGCCTTCAAGACCATTCCCCTGGTGCAGATCGTCTTCGTGGACAAGCGCGGGGAGGAGAGCTTTGCCCCACCGACCTCCGATCCGCGGCCGGTGGTCACCCTGGACCCCGTAGCCGCCTCCGACGTCACCCTCATCGGTGACGGGACCCAAGGCCAGGTCAGGGTGTCGGGGCAGGTCACGGACTCTCTGGCCGATATCGTGGACAACCACGCCGCGGACATTACCCAGGTGCTCGTGAACGGCCAGGCCTATCCCGTCACCCCTGTCTCCGAACCAGCCAGCGTGACCCGGCCCTTCGCCTTCCGGGCCACGTTCCAGATGACGCTGCCTGTCGGGGTCAGTGATGGCTCCAACACGGTGTCCGTAGAGGCGGAAAACGCTATTGGCAACCGCGGATACGCCTCTTTCACCATCAACGCCCAGCAATCCGCTCCCCTTCCCGCGCCCGTGCCTACCGGGAGCCTCTACGACACGAAGTTCCTGGATCCCTTCACCCTCGTGGGTTCGGGAATGAGCACGACCGCGCCCAACTCCGTCGTGCTCTACCACGGCGCGACCACCCCGACCGGGACGGAAACCCCGCTCGTGGAGACGGGTGTGGGTACCTTGACCTTCACCGGAGTGACCTCTGACTTGGGCGCGGCGACCCTTTCCCTCCAGAGCCCTGTCTCGGGCGACACCTCAGCCCGACGAGTAGTGCCGGCGGTGCTCTCCAGCCTGGGGCTCTCCATCGTGAACCAACCCCTCGAGTTCCTGGAGACGGCGCCTGGCTCGGGGCTCTTCCGGAATCCCGCCCTGCGGCTCCCCAGCAACGAGGCCATGGAGGTCATCCTCGCCGGTCCCCTCGACCCCACCGTGGTCGACAGCATTCGCGTAAACGTCCGCTCTACCCTCGACAAGGATGCCGTGACCCTGACCGAGACTGCGCCCGCCTCGCAGATCTTTACGGGATCGACCCCCGTGTCGGGTCTGGGCACCACCACCATCCAGGTCGTCTCCATCCTGAGCCAGCCCAACCAACCGAACCGTCTGCGCCTCTTCCTCGACAGCTCCGACCTCAGCCTCCAGGGCTTCTACATGGAGCTTATGGAGGAGCAGCCGGGCAGCAACCGCTTCAGGAGCCAGTCCTTCGGACCCACTAGCATTGAAATCACACCGCCCGGACCCATCCAGACCACCCTCGTCAGCGTCCAGAACAACCCGCCCCTCGACGGAGGCACCTTCGAGCCCGTTTGGGTCGTGGCGCGCGGCCTGGCGGGCATACAGAGTGGGGACCAGGCCCTCATCAGCGGACAGGCATTCGATCTGTCCCTGGTGCCCCCCCCCGTGGCCCCGAGCAACCCCATCTCGGGCGTGCGCCTGAAGCTGCCTTTGGTCGTGGTCCCGGACAGTGGAAGCTCGCAGGCTCCCAATGTCCTCGTCGCCGTGCAGGGACAGAATCCACCGGTGTCGAGGCCATACACATTCACCTTCAGCAGCAGCGGGGTGAGCATCACGAGGCCCTCCGGCTCCATCGTTCTCTCCCCCGCGGTCGTGGTCCGGGGCAGCAAGGTCACCCTGACCACGTCTTACATCACGGCCGGGGGAGGGGAGCCGGACGTGACGGGGATGTCCGTCTCCGGAGCCGGAGTCACGACCACCCTAGTTCAGCGCCAGGAGCAGCAGGTCTCGATGGATGTCATCCGCATCACCCGCACTTTCTCGATGACCGTTGACCGCGCGGCGACCATCGGCCTTCGCGACCTCACCTTCACCCTGGCCAGCGGCCAGACCAAGACTTTCCCCCAGGCCCTCAAGATCAGCCGGGGTCGGATGGTCATTTTCGCGATCGACGGGTTCGGGTACGACTTCTTCAACCTGGTAAAGGAGGACCCGGCGCCGGCCGTGAACCCCAAGAAAGGGCCGGGCACGGCCCTCGCCGTCATCTTCGGGGAAAACTACCGTGGGACGGGCCTGCTCGAAAAAAAGCCGCTCCTGACCAGCTTCCCGCCTATCACGTTCAGCCGATGGTCGACCATGTTCTCGGGAAGCTTTCCCGCGGTGACGGGAGTGCCCGCGAACGAGTGGCTCAACCGGACAACATTGCCCACGCCGGGCGGCAACCTCGGCGGGGACCTGAGCCAATGCCTAGGCTGCAGCGATCTGACACTCGCCGTAACGGTCAATAGTTCCTCGGGTTCCTACAACCGGCACTTCCTCGGCACCCGGTTTGTTTACGACGATCTCAGGGCGCAGGGCTTCCGAAGCATTGTCATCAAGCAGCAGGCCGGGCTTGGCATGGGGAATAGCGGGCCACATGGCGACGATGTATGGGATCGGTTTGGCCCTACTGAGTTCGCACACTTCCAAAGCGTCGCCAATGACTTTGACGAGGCCGCGACCCAAAGCGCAATAGGTGAGATCCGGCGAAACGGCGACAGCTTTGACCTGATGGTCGTCTATCTGCCCGGTCTCGATCACCAGCTGCACAACCTGGGTGTAAACACCGGCGGCGGGTCATTGAACCAGGCGCAACTCTTTTTCGCTTCTGGCCTCCACCGTCGGCTGAACCAGATCACCCAGGCCTTGCAGCAGTCGTTCGGCCAGACGACGGTCTACGGGGTCTTTGGCGACCACAGCCTCGTCGACACGTCTCCCAGCAAGTTCATGTACCTGGCCAAGCAGGGCAGCTTCCTGCAGAACAATGGGTTCCAGACCTGGCAGCGAACCCTCGAGGTCAACGGCAACACCCTCGTGGGGGACACTCTTCAGACCGGCGTCTTCCAGAGCAACGTGATCTTCGATGCCCAGTATGGCCTGGCCTATATCTATGTGGCCAATAACGCCCCCGTCGCCGGCAACCCGCTCACCTTTTTTCCCGACTTCACCCAGCCCCCGAGCGTCGACGTCCTTGAACCTTTCGTGGACCAGATCTACAAGAACTACATCGCCGCCGCGGGCACCTCCTGGTCGAACCGGCCCATCTCCGATATCCTGGTGCGGGTGCCGGGCACGGCGGGCTTCTCGGATAGCTCTTACATGGTGGTTCCGCGAGACTACAAGCTCTCGGGAATCTTCGCCTGCGGAGCGAGCGGGATGGACGAGTGTCGGTTGGGCAATCAGCTGCAGCCTCCGAGCTATCTGCTGGGCAAGGGCTACGGGGATCCTCCGGATACGCGCTGGCAGTATGCACTGCCCACGGAGCGTCTGGCCCGGCTGAACTCGCCCAACAGTGGCGACATCGTCGTGCTCGCCAACATGAGCGCGCAATTCCATTTCGACGACGACAAGGGACTACCGGGCAATCACGGAAGCCTGACCTATGCGGACGCGATTGTGCCGGTTGCCTTCGGTTACCCCGGCGGTGATGCCGTGCCCGACGCGCTCAAGCCTATCGTGGACTATCTCGAAGGTGTAAACCCTATTGGCTTTACACTTCCTACGAAGGAAGGCGTCGTCTGGGACAGTGTCAACGAGGCGGAAGCGACGGCAATTCGCCGATTCTTCGGGATCCCTTGACCGTCCCACGTGTCCTCGGAGTGCCTAATGGACGCTCCCCTAGGGCGAGATGTCACCGCTCCCGCCCACCACAGGATTGACTCTGCGTTGAGCTGCGGGCCTTCCGACGGCCGCCTGAGGGCCGGAGGGATCTCGCCCATAAGACTCGGGAGCCGGGACTCCCAAGGTGCGTGATTTGCGCCGGTTCGTCGAGTGGCTGGCGACCCTCATCCTGCTCGCGGTCCCGTTCTTAATCGGCCTGCGGGCCATCAATCTCCTCGAAGACGTGTACGGAACGCACGGTGACCTTCATCCCGTACTGGCGTCGGAAGCTCTGTTCTGGTCGATCCCCGTTCTGTCGCTGCTCGCATCTGTAGCCATCTGGGGCCAGGTCTGGCGCCGGTGGGGAATCGGTTGGTCGGCTCCGCTGGTGGGCGCGGTCCTGGGAGGTACGGGCGCGTGGTGGGTCGCCTTCGTGCTATGGAGGATCGTGAGGGGCTTGGCCGCCTCGGCGCCAGACTCAGGGGGTCCGTCCGCTCGCTTTCAACTGCAGGCGGGGCTCGTCTTCGGGATTCCCGCCGCCCTCGTAAGCGTCGTCTGCGCATCCATCTTGAGCCGTCGTGCCCTGCAGGGAAGCCGGCTGTGGCGGTTGAGTTTCGCGGGGTTGGGCCTGGCCGCCGTCACGCTGCTCCCGACCGTGGAGCTGACCCTGACCCGCCTAGATCTTTCGTCCGCGCTCCGGCGCCTCCGTCGCAGCGGCGAAGACGGGGACTCAGTGTGGCACATCTGCGCGGTCTGCTCGGTGCTGGCAAAGTGGCCCGTCAATCTCGACGCCGTGGTCCCGGACCTGGAGAAGATGTGGAGAGAAGACCCGGAGCGGGCCGCGGAGGTGTCGAGTGCCCTGTCTTGCTTCAGCCTGAGAGACAGGCCTGCGGCCCGCAGGGCCTTGAGCTCGATGGCCACCGCCGGCAGCCTGCCGGCTCAGGTTCGCGCGGCGGCCGTTATGGAGAGCGACCTCTTGAACGAGGAGGAACGGCTGGAGGCTCTCCTCCGGGACGAGTCCCCGGACGTGCGGCGGGCGGTGGTCGAGCTTGTCCACAAGAAGCTGCAGGAGATCGACCGCTGGCAAAAGACTCCCGAGTGGGTGCGAAAGGGATCCCCAAGCG